>JAIORK010000022.1 GCA_021108215.1 bacterium
CTGTTTGTGGCGCAAGATCAACTGACTGGTATGGCAACAGCTTGCTTGGCGCTCACTTCACGACTGCGATTTTGACTGTTTCTTTCACGTCTCCAGCGACGGTATACCGTGCCAGATATATACCCGGTGCTATGTCGCCGCAGTCCCACACCAGAGTCTGTCCGTGTCCAGCCGTAAAATCTCCGGAGAGCTCTGCCGCGAGTTCACCCACCAAATTGTAAATCAATATTTTCACTTCTGCTGCCTGGTCCAGATGGAAGACAAAGGTCATCTGTTCCTGGGCCGGGTTGGGATAAGCCAGGACTTGCCGGCCGCCTAAATCCACGCCGCCCAGGGCGGTGGTCGGGGTCATAGTAGGCGTGGGAGTCATGGTGGGCGTGACAGTACTGGTCGGCGAAATCGTGGATGTGACCGATATGGTCAGGGTCGAGGTGATTGTAGCGGTCGGCGAATGTGTGGGCGTAATCGTGGGCGTGAAGGTCGGTGTAGGCGTCGGAATTAAAGCTGTGACCAGGACATTATACGAAAAAGCCGAGGTGTTGTTATTGCCATCCGTGGCAAGGGCGCAAGCGTAATCCCCATTGGCCAGCAGGCCCGCGGGATAGAGTTCCCAGTATCCGTCAACATCGGCAAAAGTGGAGTTGACAAAGATAAGACTACCGCCTTGCGCGCCGGGCCGCGCTTCAGCTTTGAAGACCTCGATATAATCAAAGGCCTGGGCCGTGCCGGAGACAAGTCCCATATCCGCCATACCTACCAGCGGAGCGGGTTTGTCCTCGTTGCAGCCAGCTCCCAAAACAATGCCTTCAACGGAAAATGCGCTGATTGTGTTTCCCCATATACGATTAAAATCCGTGTCCTCCCCGGCTAAATTAACGCCAATGAGGCTATTGGCAATAAGATTGCCTTGCCCGTCGCCAAAACTGCCAATGACATTGTCGCGGGAATTGTTGGACAAGTGTATGCCGTTGGTAAAGGCCGTCAAGGGCGCACTGTGATCGGCCAGCAAACCGATCCAGTTGCCGGTTATGGTATTGCCACTACTGCCATCATTCGTAATACCGCTGAAAGTATCGCCGACAATGATGTTTCCATACCAATCACCGCCATCCGTATTGGCCCCGCCGATTAAATTGTTTTCACTTTCAGCGGCTAAATAAAGCGTATAGCTCGTGTTGCTGATACCAACAGTGCCGCTGGAATTGGTTCCAATATAATTGCCGCAGATGCTATTGTTGTCGCTACGTACGGAAATCGCCATTATATTGGCGGAAATGACATTGCGTTCAAAACGGCCGTCATTGCGAACCCCGCCGATCAATTGATAAGGAGAACTCGCTGCGAGGCAAATCCCCATATGATTGCCAAAACTCAGGCCACTGCTGGAGAGGCCGATAATGTTATTCTGAACAACGCTTTCAGATGCCTGGCTAAAATTAATACCATGCCCGGTGTTCCCGGAAATGACGTTCCCCCAACCGGGCTGCGGCAGGCCAATGACATTCCTGGTAACAAAGTTATCGAGGGAAATACCATTCCCATTATTGGGAAGAACGGCATTTTGGCCGGCATTTAGGCCAATAACATTTCCGCAAACACTATTCCCGTGCGAAGCGCCGGAAATGGTAATTCCGGAGAAGGAATTGCCGGAAATCAAGTTGCCTTGGCCGGCCAGAGCATTGCCGCCAACCAGGCATTGCGTGGTTGCGCCCGCCAGGACAATGGCCTGACCATTGGGCAAGGCGCTCAGACCGTCAGGGGCGGTCCCCAGACGATTGCCCCGGATATTCAATTGTATCGTATCGTATGAAACAATACCCTTAGAGTTCCCGGAAATGATATTGCCCTCGCCTTGAGTTTGATCTCCACCAATCAGGCATTGGAAGGAACTTCGGCTGTAAATGCCATTGTTGACATTGCCTAAAATGGTTAAGCCATCGCTGGTTAGGCCGATATAATTACCCTGGACCGTATTGCCAATGCCGCTCAGCCAAATTCCACCATTATTGCCGGATATTATATTGCGGCTAGAGGAGTCCGGGCCGCCGACCATATTACTGTCGCCATAGACCTGAAGACCGTAGAAATCATTGCCTTGGCCGGTCGCATCAGACCAATCCGTACCAATGGCGCAGCCCAGGATTTGATTATTGTTGGAATAGATTATAATTCCGCCATAGCCGTCAATAATCGCAATGTTTCGTATAACACTGGCATCGCTTCCGCTCGCCAATCTTAAAATACTGTTTCCCGTAGCACCCAGCGTCGCGCCCTGGCCCTCAAGCACTACGGGTTGATTAACAGCCAATTCCGAATGGACTGTAATCGAATTACTTACGGCTAAAACAATAATGTCTGTTTCCGTGGTGCCATTGGCTTGAGTGATGGCGTCCCGCAGGGTGTTGGGCCCGCTGTCGGCATGACTCGTGACTGTGAAAGTGGCGGCCTGGGCATTTATATAAAACGCGCCCAAAAGCATACTGCCAAACAAAATTGCGCCTAATGTCCATTTTCGCATGAGAAAAACCCTCCTGGAAGGATAATATTGTTGGTGGGAGTGGAAATCAATTAAATCGCCAAGCGAGGAAAAAAACATTCTCAAATCTTGCATATTTTAAGACGAACTTGCCGGAACGTCCACAAAAAACCGGTCAAGCCCCTATATTTTTATGGCAGCTCGGACAAAACCAATATCCACGGCGGAAAATGCCGGCAAATAGCTCAAATTCCGGTGACACCATACTTAATTATTTGGACTCCAACACCCAACATCACCGTATTATGGCATCACTTTTTATAGAATATATTTCCGCCAGGTGTCGCTGCACATCCCATTAATATTATTACATCCACAGCATTTTTCTTGCGAATTGCACTGCCTTATGAACCTATGATCCGGAGTTCCCCTACTACAGCGCCTTGCGCATATACAGCAGTACACTTTCATAGGCTAGTGTAGTGTCCCTAACGCTTCTTTACTTTTGGCAATTTTAGCCATGATACGTTCAACAGGCGCAGTCCAAACAAATACTTTTGGATTCTGGTTATGATTATTTAAATAATCATAAATTGCCGTGGTCAAGGTTTTCACATTTTCAAAAGATCCTCGGCGCAAACGTTTTTCGGTTAACTCGCGAAACCAACGTTCGACCAGGTTTAGCCAAGAACATAAAGTGGGAATAAAGTGTAAATGAAATCTCGGATGACGTTTCAGCCAAGTTTTGACACGGGAATGTTTGTGCGTGCCATAGTTGTCGACAATTAAATGCAGAGCCATCTGTGGAGGAGTCTCAGCGACGATTTTTTTTAAGAAGCGAATGAATTCGCTATGCCGATGACGTGGCAGGCAATCTCCGATGACTTTGCCATCAGCCATGTTCAGAGCTGCAAATAAAGTGGTTGTGCCATTGCGTTTGTAATCGTGAGTCATGGTTTCGCAGCGCCCCTTTTTTATCGGCAAACCCGGTTGGCTGCGATCAAGCGCTTAAATTTGACTTTTTTCGTCGACACATAATACTAAAGATTTATCAGGTGGATTCAGATATAGTCCTACAACATCTGTCAGCTTTTCTGTGAAGTGCGCATCACGGCTCAATTTGAAAGTTTTTATCAAATGAGGTTTAAGTTGGTACTGTTGCCAAATGCGTTGGACGGTCATGCGACTGAGTCCTTGGGCTTGAGCCATAGTTCGAATGCTCCAGTGCGTAGCATTGGACGGAGTAGTATGAAGCGTGGCGTTAATCACAGCTTTTACTTTTGCATTTGAAATTTTGGACAACCGTCCTGGTCGGGGCGCATCTTTTTCTAAGCCTGTGAGGCGCAGTGATAGGAACCGTTCGCGCCAAAGTTGAACCGTTGGACGGGAAATTTTCATACGACTGGCGATCACTTGATTTTGTTGACTGTCGGCAGCCATAAGAATAATTTGAGCTCGTTGAACCAAACGCAGAGGATATTTGCGGCCATGAGCCCAAGTTTGCAAAGCAACACGTTCTTCGGGGGTTAGACGGATAGGTTGACTGATTTTCATAATAAAACATATTACACCATTTTTGATTATATGCAAACTTATTTATGGGACACTACACTAGATTAGTAAGAGCTTTAGATAGGTGGTAGTATCCGCTCCCAACATATGCCACGCAGCATTTCCCAACATTTCCACAGACATATTAAACGGTGATTTTTCCACCCACTATTTTATCATCACTGGAGCCGGTATTTGATCTTCGGACTGTCTTGCGTTTTCTTTCATTAAGCTGTCAATAATTGACAGTAGACAATTGAATAATGTCTTTTCATCCAAACCGATCTGGGCAATGATAGATTCCGGCAAAGGATGCAGTTTGGGAGCACTCTCTTCCACAAGTGTTCCGCCAAAATCAAAATATACAATTTGGCGCTCCCTGCGTTACTTTCAAAAAGATTGTTCATCGTCTGAATCCTCCTTCACTTGCAATCACTTGACCTGTAATCCAGTGGGCATGCTTGCTATGAAGAAATTGAACCAATTTAGCAGCATCATCAACAGTTCCCCAACGTCCGGAAGGAAACATACTGGCAACTTCGTCATAAGCTGAACCCTCCAGATAACCGGTATCGGTTGGTCCGGGATTTATACAATTAACGCGGATATTTTTCGGAGCAAGTGCTGGCGCAACTTGTTTACAGAGCCCCCGAATCGCTTCTTTTGATGTAGCATAAGCTATTTCTTTGACCATTGGACCAAGATACTGTCCGCTGGTAAATAAGGTAATAACACCTCCGCGTTCCTGGTCAATCTGTTTCGCGAAGGATTGGATCAGCAACATAGTGGCACGAACATTTGCAGAAAAATGCGCATCTATGTTTTCAGCCGTCCATTCTTCAAGATCAGAACTGACGGAATAGGCATGGTTGAGCACCAGACCATCAAGCCCATCCAACTTTTTCGCTGCTTCCTCAATAACACGCGCCGGTTCATTTGGAATAGACAGATCCGACGGAGACAGTACTTCTATAGTATATCCTTTGGCTAATAGCTCTTTGACGAAATCATTGGGAAAATCATTTGCTGCGTCCGGATAATTCAATTCCAAATCATAGTCAGGAAAACCATGGACAGCTATGTCGGCCCCTGCCTCGATACATCGTCTGGCAATGGCCGTCCCAATACCAAGCGGACGACTTACTCCAGTAATAAGGATTTTTTGATGTTCTAAAGATAGTGCTAACTCATTTTTTGTCACATTGGTTGAACTCATAATGTCACTCCTTTGTTTATAAAAACGTCTGTCGGTCCTTTTTTGTCAGAGATTTATTGAAATCCGGCATCCGTAATGTTGGGGGATATTGGGTCGAGTAGCCCAGAGGAATCTCACCCCCAGGCTCTCACAGAACCGTACTTGAATCTCTCGATTCATACGGCTCTTACTGTTCGGCCATTATGATTAACATAATGACTTGCTTCATGACTGAAGTTCCTCCGGTCTTTCGACAGTTGACAATAGTCACCAAGCTAAACAGTTCGGTCCCTTCGCTCCACTTCCATTACGGAAGCTTCCTCACTACTACGAACCGATCCGCCCCTATATCACGCCTTGGTACTCACATACTAACACCGTGCTGCGATGCTTGCATGGCTCCCTTAACATCATGATATAGGTTCCCACGTTCTCCGTAAAAGCCCGCGAACAGAGCTCATACCACCTCTATGCCGGATGCCGCACAGCCAGTAAACACGTTTCCGCTGTACTTATCCCAGGATTCCGTCCATACCCTGGTTTTGACATCATCATTACTGCCTTCGACACTTAAACAGTGGTTCACTTTCGTTCATCTTCTCTGTTCTCACCTAACCTTGACGCTCACCACCATGCCTTTTGAACACAGCAGCTCAAGGCGGTTTGGCACCTGCTCGTGCAAGCCGATGCCGAAGGACCGATCCCTTCATCTCTTACGAAACTTCGTGGCACACGGACCGGAGTCAATTTGTCAATTTAAGCAAACCAACCTCATCCCCTTCTCCTAAACAAAAAAACGCACATATTTCTATGCGCGCCCTGGTTATCTCTCTTTTTCTATACTTTCCGGATTTCTTGTGAGCATGGTTATCTCCATCCGAATTTATTTAGTAGAAACGTTGCATCCGTAGAGACGTTGCATGCAACGTCTCTACAATCCATTCCATCCATCACCACATCACTGAATTACGGCATCACTTTTTCTTCAATAATAAATAAAACACGATATAAATTGCAAGCATGCATCCTGTGGCGACAACAATACTATACTGTCCTTCGATAATCCCCGGGACATAGCGGTCAATCTCCAGGATATTAAAAAAATTCAGATGATTAATATCTTTCTCTTTGATCGCGTAAATAACAACCAAAACCATATGAAAGGCTGCCGAAAAAAGCATAAGCAAGCCCAACGCATTAATGAATCTATTTCCAAGCAATTTATGCATAATCATTCCTTTTTTCAAACATTTGAACTCCGGCACGAATCATTGCTGCTTACAAATAAAATATTCGTAACTGTAGCTATCACCATATTTCTCAAACATGGCAACTTCATGGTCAAAACTACCTAATACTTCTAATGCAAATTCATCTTTTTCATACTTATCCTTCAGCACCGCAAGACGCTTTTGCAGCGGCACATAGTATTCATCCCACCAATCACGACGAGGTAATGTAAAATGATTGAGACATGCATAACCGGCCAGCTCAATCATTTCCAAATTGCGATCAATAGAGGTAATGGCTGGATATTCCTGATCCCACATTGCTTTTATTTCAGCCGGAGGATCAGTGGTAAGCCATACAACCTCAGAAACAACAACCAACCCCTCTGCTTTGATAAACCGACGCCAGGCGCGCATCCCTTTTTCAAAACCGACGTTATAAATAGCGCTTTCGCAAATAATCATATCAGCACTATGGATTTCCAATGGCGGTTCAAGCATATCACCGGCAATTCCCTGAAGCCGATGATCCAATCCCAACTCTTTGACTTTTTGATTAAACTTATCCATAAAAGGCTTATGATTATCTATTGCTTTAATTTGAGCACCTTGAAAAAACTCAGCCAACTGAAAGGTTGCAATACCATTACCCGCACCCAAATCAGCAATGAACGGTTTTTCCGGCAAACTCGGCACCCTAGCCAATGCTTTATTCAGACTGCCGGCACTGCCCGGTCCAAACTGCGGCATATCATCGTATACTTCCAAAAAAATTTCCTGAAACCTTGGGTTATCCATATCCATAATTGTCAATTCTCCTTATACGTTTGCCCTCATTATTACGAACTGGATTTTGCTTGGTGCCGGAGTTAGAATAATAGAATAAGGTTGTGTTAATCTAATATTCTAACTCCAGCATCCTTTACGTACTGATATACTAATCAACGTCCCGGATCATTTGCTTTCTATTTCATTCAACATATAAGGCAATTGCCGACATATGATTCTGCTGCAAAACTCCATGTTTATAACCACTCCGACGCAGGTTTGAGCATAAATGTTTCCAGTGGAATACCCTCTCCTCCAACGAGAATCTTACGTCGGGGTTTGAATGCTTTGTCAAAAGCATCCATCCCTGTCAGTATCTTTTTTTTTGTACTGCTCTTCACCTCAATAGCAGTTGCTGATTTCCCACGCCCCAATACAAAATCCACTTCCCGGTCCCCTTCCCGCCAATAAAACACTTCACACGATAAGTCCTTTGAGGAATTGAGCAGATGAGCGCCGATTGCCGACTCAACCAGTTGACCCCAATACTCTTTATTCTGTTTTGCGCTTTCCAGAGTATAGCCGGTTTGTGCACTGATGAGTGCATTGTTCAACACCTGGAGTTTCGGACTCGAATTCCGTTGCCTCACCTTTTGCACAGCATATTTTTGCAACCCGGTTATCATGCCTGCACCGGCCAGCATTTCAAGATAATGTGCCAGAGTGGTTGTATTACCTTTATCCTGCAATTGCCCCAGCATTTTTTGATAGGTTAATATTTTCCCGGAATATTCGCAGCCCAATTGGAACATCCTTCGCAACAAAACCGGTTTCTGTACGGGATTTAATAGCATGATGTCTCTCGAAATACTGGTTTCAATGATTGCATCCCGGATATAACGTTGCCAGCGGCCTTCTTCTTTGATCAATTCCGCAGAACCCGGATAGCCCCCATAATAGATATACGTTTCCAGATCCCAACCAAAAGCTGCGTGCATTTCTGCATAACTCCAATGGGTAACCGGAATTATTTCGAAACGTCCCGCCAAGCTCTCGGTCAGACCTTTTTGGATCAACCAGGGTGATGATCCCATAAGCACCAGCTTTAACCGGATTCCCTTACGGCTGTCTTCATCCCACAGACGCTTAACACTTTCCGACCACCCCGGCATTTTCTGAATTTCGTCCAGAAATAAAACCGCACCTTGTTTGCGCTTATCACACAGCTGCCGGGCTGCCTCCCATTGTTCTTCAATCCATGATTGATTTTGCAAGGTGGGCTCATCGGCCGATGCGTATCGGGTTGGGTGCTTTAATGCTTTTTCAACCTGCTGCGCCACAGTAGTCTTTCCCACTTGACGTGGTCCTGCCAGAACCTGAATAAATTTTCTTTGCTCGTTCAGGCGTGACAGGGCGATGCGAAATACATTTCTTTTATACATCTGTTTCCCTCATTTATTATTATCTAGTTTTAACTAGTTAATTATCTCAATCAAACTAGATAATGTCAATAGTTTACTTGGTGCCGACCACTCCGGCACCGATCACATTACCGAACTACGTCCCGTAGTAACGTCCCGTAGTAATTATGACAGCCCCATTGACTCAAGAACCCCTTGCGCAATATAATCAATCCATTCCGTAAAATCATCATCCGCTTGCTTGACTTGTTGGATTTTCATAAAATATTTTTCTTTATCAGCTGCGAAATAATCTTCCAACGCAAGTACATGCTTGGCATTGTAGTTTTTCCGAAACAATATCCATAACCCCATGGCTCTGCCAAGCCTGCCGTTGGCTACCGCAAACGGCTGAATCAGTATTAATTGCAAATGAAAAACCGCACTCAGAACAATTGCATGACAAGCCTCTTTGCGTTCGGCCCAGTCTACCAAAGCCCGGGTTAATTTAGGAATCGCTGATGTTGACGGCGGTTTATAACCCTTTGTTTTTTTTCCGGTATGATCACGATTGTGAATTTTTCGATAACGACCATTTTTAAGATTTTCAACCAATCCTAAAGTCAGCACACGATGTAAATACAGCACATCATGTTCCGTGATGTATCTGTCATCATGCTCCATGATCCAGCGCAAGGCGCGTTTATAATTTTCCGTCTCACATCTGCCATATCCAGACAACGCAGTCTCCTGCTGAGAACCAGATGACTGCTCGCCCATGGCGATTGCCAAGCGAGTATGTTTGACCAACAGCTCTTTGGGCAGATCTCGAAAACTTTGTTTTTTCAATTTCATTTCGCTATCCAGTACTTGAACTGCGTCAATTTTTTCGATACAGGATAAAAAAAAGTCTGTCGTACGGTAGTAAGGTTTGAACATTTCGCCTCCAAACCGGATAATATCACATTCTCAATGATTTATTGCGATATTTGATTCTAAGAATACTATACTGACTTCATTAATATTTGACTTCCGGAACCAATCAGGCCTAATCGCTTAAACTGACAACCTGACGCCATCCCCATCAACGCTTAGACATCATACTGGAAACGACTAATCGGATTTCACCATAGGTGAATTCACTACCCAATGCCGTTTTCAAAGGCTGGAATTTGCTGGTTTTTAGTTCTTCTACCTTATCCATAATTTGCTGAAGTTTGCTCGCTTCCACCAGTTGTTTGACATCTATCAGACCTTCACTTACATAATGGGCCATGTGTCCTTCGATAGTACTTACTACTAAAGAGCGCTCCTCGGCGATTTGCTCAATGGTCTTGCCCGCTTGATAAAGTTTATAACTGATTTCTTTGGTATCGCCTTTTTCAGCCTTTTTCTTACCACTTTTTTTAGTTTTTAATCTTTCTTTGACAACTTCCTTTTGGCGCGTTTCGGCCATGGCTGGTTTTTTTATGGTCTCTTTTGAGAAAGAACTATTCTTAACAATGGCATCAATCATAGATTCGGCCTTATACATCTTTTGTAATTGACTGTAATAAAGATTATCCAGATCATGCAGCTCGTTTAAATAGGCTTTTATCCCCTTTTGACCTTCCAATTCTTTTATGCTGCTAGTCACTTTATCAGACAAGGTTTGCATCAATGGTTCAAAATAACCTATCGCTGCCAGTAACCTATCTTGTAATTGATGCTCGTATTCTTTTGATCCACTAATTATAGTCTGCATCTGATTTTGAAAAGCATCGCCGGTTTTTTTCAAGGGTCTGCTCCGGTCCAATAGTTCGATGGCCCATGATTTGTATTTCTGTTTAACTGATTTTCTCACATCTTTATTATAAGTTATGGTGTGATAGCTTAATGCTTGGATCATGTTACTAAAATCAAAAGCATTTAAAACAAAGCTATTAAAATATTTTTTCGATTCTTCCTCAAAGAGTCCCGCCAGTTTAGAAGGATCTTGTTTGGTCTGAGAAAAAACCGCCAGTGATTTATCTGGATTTAATCCTAATCTAGGAATAGTTGATGAAAGGATCAAACCATCCAGTGACGTCAGTCGTGAGAGCGCAACATAAATTTGACCAGGTGCAAATGCCTTCCCAACATCAATAATAGCTTTATCAAAGGTTAATCCCTGGCTCTTATGAATGGTAACAGCCCAAGCTAGTTTTAAAGGATAATGCTTAAAGGTGCCTACTACTTTTTCCTCGATCTCATTGGTTTCTCTGGCAAGTGTGTACTTCTTATTCTCCCAGGTATAAGGTTCTACCACTACTGGAACTTGACCATCTAAAAAACCAACTTCGATTTCATCTTTTTTAAGCGAACTTATGGTGCCGATTTTGCCATTAAAATAACGCTGTTCACCTGAATAATCATTTTTCACAAACATAACGCGAGCGCCTTTTTTGAGCTCCAAGTTGGCTTCTATGGGGTACATATAATCGTTGAACTCTCCTGCCAGCTCAGCCTCATAAAAAAAAGAAGGTTCGCTAATTTTCTCAAGTGCCTTCTTATTTTTAGCGTCCACCATCCGATTATGCGTGGTCAACAATATGTAGCCATCTTCGTTCTTTTTCTCAATATCAGGAAAATAATGTTGATTTAGTAACTGCGAATCCTCTTCTGTAATCTCATTATTCCGCAAATTGTTAAGCAATTGAATAAACCGAGCATCACGCTGCCTATAGATTTTATCTAATTCAATAACGAGCGGTTGAAATTCGGTTAATACCTGGGCGTTAAAAAAGTATATGCCTGAATAGTAAGGTTTAAGGTATTGCCATTCGTCCTCTTTAACCACTGGTGCCAGCTGAAATAAATCGCCGATAAACAGTACCTGCACGCCTCCAAATGGCTTGGCCTTATTGCGTCTTACGTGCCTTAACACAACATCAATGGCATCGAGCAAATCTGCCCGCAGCATACTTACCTCATCAATAATAAGTAATTCCATCTCTCTAAGTAAAAGGCGTTTGGTTTTATGCATCTTATAGGAGCTTACCAATGATTTGGGTGTGCTAAGCGAGGTCGTAATTGAGGTTGAACTCTGATTCACTTCCTCTGGAATAAATGCGCCAAAGGGCAATTGAAACAATGAGTGAAGTGTTACGCCGCCGGCATTGATAGCAGCAATACCGGTAGGCGCTGCAACAATAGCTTTCTTATGTGTCGTCTCTACAATACTTCTCAGAAAGGTCGTTTTTCCGGTTCCTGCCCGTCCTGTGAGGAAAATATTACCATTTGTATTGTTTATAAATTTTGATATAAGATCGGTTATAGGATCTTCTCTTTTATCTGTATCAACACCATTGTTATTCATATACTTGAACCTTCAATTTATTTAAGCACTATCAGTTATGCTAAGTTGATGAAGAGCGAGTGTAACATTTTATAAAATGGATTTAAAGACTAAGACGCTTCCTCAATTTCCTTATTTCAAATATGGATCCTTTCCACTCTGTGGAGATACCCAAACAACGGGTACAAGAGGATGGCGTGAGGGCTATACTGATATACTAATCAACGTCCCGGATCATTTTCCGTCTGCCTGGCACTAGCTGACAAAAACCTGGAGATTTCGGTTTTCCACCGGGCTCCCCTTGACCGCTATTATCAGATGGAGATCAACAGATTCTCCCAGGTTCCTGGAAAACCTCCTGTACACATGCCCTGCTCTTACGACCCCGGCGAAATCTCTGTATCTGGCCTTGACGATACTTTGATGCTGCCTTCCGATGGAGTCAACACGTCGGCTTTCGCATTGGTGATTTCGGGGCTCGGTCACACGGCCTATGTACTCGCTGTCTACGCTTCGTCTTAGAAAGTCACCCTTCCACTACGCAAGACTCGCTTCCGGCTGCTGGCTAGGCTTTGCCGGGCGGGATTGGTTACCCACTAGGTTTCATTACAAAGTTTCAGAGTTTACTTCCCACCTCATTCCCTTTGTCCAGACTTGGCCTGGCGCAAAACTCCGGCACCGATTACACAATCGCAAAATTACACGTTGAAAGGTATTCTTGCAATGATGAATATTGACTATCCTCAGTTTTCAACGCAGCATCATCCTACGGGACATGTCTAACTTCAAACTTTAGCCACATCGGCCTTTCCCAAAAAAACGCTGAATTCCTGGGCACTATTAGGGATCGGAGTCAGTTTGTCAGTTTAAGCAAACCACCATATCCCCACCCCTCAAAATAAAAAAGACGCACATATTTCTATGCGCGTCTTGGTTGTCTCTCTTCTGCTATGCTTTCCGGATTTTTTGTGAGCATGGTTATCTCCATCCGAATTTATTTATTTAGGGAGTACTTATCGATAAATCACCATTTCCTGGATCTTTTGAATTATGAGCATATCATACCCCTAATTCCATAAATTGCAATGTTTTTTGTGCGGTGCGCCGTATCGTAGAGACGTTGCATGCAACGTCTCTACACGGTCATAATGTTTGGTGCCGGATACCGATTCCAATCCACCAATTCACACGATTCATGCCCAGGAAATCGTCACCCCCATCGGCGCTGTCCCAAATACAGCAGCATAAAAAAAGGGGCAGCTGATTGCTCAGCCGCCCCGGGGGTGTGCAGGTGTATCCCGAATCACACAAACCTGTCCAATGGTTCATCAAACAGCTTCGCGAGGCGTTTTGCCAGTTCCTTGCTTATCGACCGGCGGTGATTCTCATAATCGGAAACCCTGTATTTGGAAACCCCGATTTTCTTTCCCAGCACTTCCTGCGTCCAGCCCCGATTCAGACGATAGATACGAACCGCATCGCCGGGCCGGACCTTTTTTTTCATGCTTTGATACCACTGTGTCGACTTCACCGGGACCGCCTCTTCCTCATGAATATGCAAGGCTTTCCCGTATTCATGGTGGAGAAAATCCAGCAATTTTGAAGGGATGTCCCCTTTGACCGTAAAATCAGTATGGAGCATTTTCACGACTGCCAACATAATACACCTCAATGGTTATTTGATTTCGCTCACGCTTCCAGCAAGCAACCCAGGAATATCCCAAATGGCAGTGATAACAATCTTTGCCAAGGGGACTGAAATTTTTCCAGTGATTCAGTATCGGACCCTTTTCTTCCAAGTCCTGAACCAAATAATAAAATCGTTTCTCCACCCACTCAGGACATTTGACTAACCGCCTCAGCCATTTACGCTTAATGGTTACTTTATATTCCATATTGACTTTACCCCATTCTGGAGTACTTGGCAAATACTATTTTACAGCCTAATTGATTAGACAGATTTCCGAAAAATTCCATGCAGTTTTCTTGATGATTCACTTAAAAAAAGTTTCCGCCACCCGTATTCTCAAATCCCCCTCACATCGAAAAGCTTCCCTCACGCCCTGCTCTTTGATATTAAATCAGATGATTCCCAGGACCGGCTAAGTCGCAAAGAAAAGCTTTTTAGACTTTTATCTTCTTTCCCTTTGCGTTCTTTGTTCCTTTGCGGCTTGGCGTGATGCTTTTTAACCCTATTTAGCTTTTCTCCGTGTACTCCGTGCGCTCCGTGGTGAATCTTTGCTTTTGATTGAATATAAAAAAGGGGCAGCTGATTGCTCAGCCGCCCCGGGGGGTTTACGGTTATGTCTGGCGCGGAGTTTAAATATTCAACTAATAATGGAAAAAGTAATCCTCAAGCTAAAATAGATTTCACCTTATCATGGATTTCCATGGCGATTGCCAAACCTTGGCTGCACTCTTCACGCGCCGGTTCAAAATTCGGCAAAACACTCCCAAGAGGATATTTCGAAGGCAGGTAAATAGAATCAATAAATTCAATTTTTTCTTCACTTATATCTAATCGAATATTTTCTTTTTCCAGTAAACCAATCAATTCCTGAATACTATGCGTTTTCTTGACAGACAGATCTTTGTAAACCAGAACAGCTTTCAATGCTTTTTCGATCGCTTGTTGAATATTTTGCAAGCAAGGATTGAAAAGTTCTTTTTCCATTAAAATTTCAGCGGACGCTAAATTTTCTCGAGCATAATCCATCCAAATAAGAACATCATTTTTCATAAATTATTTCCCCGGATGAAATTTGAGAAAAAAAGGAATTCGAACCTTGGAATGAATTAAAGGGAATCACATCAACAGGTATACGTTTTGATATTGCCCGGATTTTTTTCCGATACTTCATTGCCAATGATAAATACTTCTCATTACTGCTCTGCAAAATCGCAATATCTAAATCATTCGGTTCCTCTGCATGCATAAATGACCCAAAAATAATAATTTTCTGAATTTCATTTTCATATTTCAAGCAATCAATGAGTTCATTTTTAATGTTTAGTTTCTCTTGCGCTGTCATGACTGATCCTTTTAATTCATTTTTATTTATTATAACTTTTTCCTGCCCTTTTTCAAAGGGGGATTATTGCTTTTACCTTTACTCTATCAGATTTTCTCCGTGTGCTCTGCCGGTCCTGCGATTCTGCTACTTTGACATCTCCCCCTCTATTCCCCTTTTCCATGCAAAATTTTCGGAGGAAGGTTTTTTTGTGCTGTGTACCAGGTTGTAGAGACGTTGCATGCAACGTCTCTACACGAACGCAACGTCTCTACACGAACGCAACGTCTCTACACGGTCTTCCGGGCGCGATGATCCGGCATCCACCGGACAGGTCGCGCCCCTACGGGTTTTTCAACAAAAAAAAGGGGCAGCTGATTGCTCAGCCGCCCCGGGGGTTTTACGGTTATAAACCCGGTTACATGATCGCGCCGAGTTTTTTGTAGAATTCCATCCGTTTCTTGGTATCGGTTTCACACTCTTTGAAAAGCGCTTCAGCTTCTTCGGGCGCGGTTTTCTTGAGGGAAGAAAACCGTTTCTCCCCTCTGATGAATTCCTGGAAATCAAGTTTGGGTTCCCGGCTTTCCCAGGTGAACCGCTTGCCTTCTTCGGCAGTGGGATTGAAGCGGTACAAAGGCCAATAACCGGATTCAACCGCTCTTTTTTGCTCCAGCTGCGATTTGCTCATATCGATACCATGCGCGATACACGGACTGTAGGCAAAGATGATGGAAGGACCATTGTAGGCTTCGGCTTCCATGATCGCCTTCTGGGTCTGCATGCGGTTGGCACCCATGGAAATGGAGGCAACATAAACATAACCGTAACTCATGCACATCATGCCCAGATTCTTTTTACCAAAACGCATCCCGGCATTGGCAAATTTCGCGACTGCGGCTATCGGCGTGGCTTTGGAAGCCTGACCGCCTGTATTGGAATAAACTTCTGTATCCAAAACCAGGATATTGACATTTTTACCGGATGCAACAACATGGTCCAGACCGCCAAAGCCGATGTCATACGCCCAGCCGTCACCACCAATGATCCAGACACTCTTGTCGGTAAAGTAGTCTTTGAGTTCGGTCATCTTGGAAAGAATTTTCTTTGCCTCACCGGTGGCATCTCTTAAGGCCGGTTGCAAAAGCAGACCGGTCGCGGTCTGGGCAACAATAGCTTCTTCCCCTTTGACTTCCCACAGTTCAATATTTTTCTTGAGCGCCACTTCCAAATCTTTGGTGGTGCCCAAAGCCAGCAGTTTGTCGATATTGATTTTCAGCAATGTCCGGTTGCTGTCGACTGCCAGTCTCATCCCAAAACCATACTCTGCGTTATCCTCAAACAGTGAATTACCCCAGGCCGGACCTCTGCCATCCTCTGTTTTACAGTAAGGAATGGTCGGGAATGTCCCGCCGTAAATGGATGAGCAACCGGTCGCATTCGAAGCGAGCATATTGTCGCCGTAGAGTTGAGAAATAAGTTTGACATAAGGCGTTTCTCCGCAGCCGGCACATGCACCTGAGAATTCAAACAACGGAGTTTTGAACTGGGCACCCTTGATTTGGGCCGGGGTGGTGCCATCCAGCACATTATGCGGAAGTTTATCAAAAAACTCATAGTTGGCTTGCTCGCCTTTTTCCCGTTCGGTTTCTATCGGACTCATATACAGCGATTTTACTTTGGAGGGACAGACATCCACACAAACACCGCAACCCTGACAGTCGTCCGTATACACCTGAATCTTAAACTGCAAATCTTTTTCATTTTTAGTGGTTGATTTAAGGATGGTAAAGGTTTCCGGCGCATTTTTAAGATCAGCCGGCGCAATCTGTTTCGCCCGGATCGCTGCATGCGGACATGCCATCACACATTGGTTGCACTGAATACAATTTTCCGACACCCAGGACGCAACCACCGGGGCAACACCGCGTTTTTCCAAAACAGCTGTTCCTAATGGCAGTGTGCCGTCAAAAGACATCTTGGATACGGGGATATCATCCCCTTGCAGGCGCATGACAGGTTCAATCACATCCCTGGCAAAATCGCCGGCTGATGCCGGAATCAGTTCCGGAGCTGCAAATGATTTGGTAATGCTTGCCGGAATCTCAACTTTTTCCAAGGCTTCTGCCGCTTTATCAACAGAGGCCCAGTTCATTTTAACAATATCATCACCCTTGGTGGCAAAGGTCTTCTTGATCGCTTTTTTAATCAACTCAATGGCTTCCGCTTCCGGAAGAATCCCGGAAACTTTAAAAAAGGCTGCCTGCATAACCGTATTAATTCTGATGCCCAATCCGGTTTCTTCCGCGATTTTCAGAGCATCAATGGTATAAAACTTGATCTTGCGGTCAATAATTTCTTCCTGCATCTCTTGAGTGAGATGTTCAAACGCTTCTGTCGCATGGATGTGAGAGTTGAGAATAAATGTCCCGCCCTCTTTAATCGGACCCAGCATATCATATTTCCCAATATAAGCCTGATTGTGACAAGCCACAAAGTCAGCCTCATCAATCAGCCATGGCATGTTGACCGAGCTGTCGCCAAATCTCAGATGGGATACGGTAACACCGCCTGATTTTTTGGAATCATAGACAAAGTAGGCCTGTGCATTTTTATCGGTATTTTCACCAATAATTTTAATCGAGTTTTTGGCAGCGCCAACCGTGCCATCCGCCCCCAGACCCCAGAACATGCAGTTCACCACATCTTCAGGTGCCAAACGGACTTTTTCTTTGATCTCCAGCGAAAGGTTGGTGACATCATCATTGATGCCCACAGTGAAATTGTGAAAAGCTTTACCCTCCAGGTGATCAAAAACCGCCTTCACATGAGAAGGTGTGAATTCTTTGCTGGAAAGACCATAGCGGCCGCCGATGATCTTGATATCCTTGCCTGCCAAAGATGCGACAACATCCAGAAACAGCGGTTCACCGATGGCGCCGGGTTCTTTGGTTCTATCCAGTACTGCGATTTTTTTGCAGCTGGTTGGGACGGCATCAATAAACGCTTTGACTGAAAAAGGCCGGTAGAGCCTCACTTTAATCGCCCCGACTTTTTCACCCTTGCCAACCAGATAGTTGACGGTGTGTTCAATGGTATCGCAGCCGCTGCCCATCGCGATAATGACTTTTTCTGCATCCGGTGCACCGATATAATCAAAAAGATGATACTGTCTGCCGATCACCGCGGCCAGCTTGTCCATATACTCCTGAACAATGGCAGGGATGGCATCATAGTATTTATTGACTGTCTCGCGGCCCTGAAAATAAACATCCGGGTTCTGGGCGGAAACCTTAATAATCGGTGCTTCCGGCCGCATGGCTCTGTTTCTAAATTGTTCAATATACTCCGGTTCAATCAATGACGCGATATCGTCATAAGATATTTCTTCCACTTTCTGGACTTCATGCGATGTTCTGAAACCATCAAAAAAGTTTAAAAAAGGCACTTGCGCTTTTAAAGTTGCCAAGTGAGCGACCACGGACATATCCATGGTTTCCTGAATAGAGGTTGCTGCTGTCATGGCAAACCCGGTATTTCTGACGGACATAACATCCGAATGGTCCCCAAAAATCGACAAACTTTGACACGCCAGCGATCTGGCAGATACATGAAATACAGTGGCGAGCATTTCACCCGCGATTTTATGCATATTGGGAATCATGAGCAACAAGCCCTGAGAGGCGGTAAATGTCGTGGTCAGCGCGCCGCCGCTCAACGCGCCGTGCACTGCCCCGGCTGCCCCGGCTTCCGACTGCATTTCGATGACATCGACTTTCTTGCCAAATACATTTTCCCTGCCCTGGCTGGCCCATTCATCAGAACTTTCACCCATGGGCGAACTGGGGGTAATGGGATAGATTGCCGCCACTTCGCTAAATGCATAAGCAACATGCGCCGCCGCGGTATTTCCATCAATTGTAACCATCTTTTTTTCAGACATAATAAATCCCTTCTTTTATTTATATTTTACAAGTATTTTTCATTGGAAGCGCCCTCATCCTTGACCCATTCCAATTGATTGATCCTGTTCATTCCGGCATGAATGCTCTTTCAGGAAAATGATCGGACTGAAACCTCTTCGCTAAAGCGTAAAAATACTTTTTATCGTCATGAGGTTTCACGAAGACTTGATTACTTTTTTCCCTATCACAACCATCTATCGGGCTAAAATTATACGCGTTTGTCAAAAAAAGGCAAGAACGGAATCACAATTTTTATATGTAAAGGCACGGCATCCCGCATGCGCGGGACAAGCCGCGCCCATCATTCCATTTATCATTGTTTTCAGGACTGCCCCCCGTCCCTACAATTCCCGCCTGCCGCTGATCGCCTGACTGATTGTGACATCATCAGCATATTCCAGGTCCCCGCCTGCCGGAAGACCGCTGGCCAGGCGCGAGACGCGCACCCCGAGCGGTTTAATCAATTTGGCCAGATACAATGCCGTGGCCTCGCCCTCAACATCCGGATTGGTGGCAATCACAACTTCTTTGACCTCGTTCGATTCAAGCCGTTTGAGCAACTCGGTTATTTTGAGATCATCCGGCCCAATGCCTTCGATGGGAGACAAGGTCCCCATCAGAACATGATATTTCCCCTGAAATGCCTTGGTACGCTCCAGGGCAAAAACATCGTTGGGTTCTTCCACCACACAAATAATCGACACATCCCGCCGGGGATGCCGGCAGACACTGCAGATTTCTTCTTCGCACAGTGAAAAACACGTTGCACAGTACTGAATTTTATCCTTGGCTTCCACCAGCGTATGGGCCAGTCGCTCCACTGCTGCGCGATCCTGTCTAAGCAGATGAAATGCCAATCGCTGGGCGGTCTTGGGACCCACACCGGGCATCCGCCCCAGCTCATCAATCATACGTGCCAGCGCACCGGTATACAGCGTCATAAGACTTAACCGCCGAAAGGATTTTTGCCGCCCAAGCCGGTCATCGAACCGATCTGGGAGGAAGCCAGTTTTTGCGCGCGATGAATACTGTCCGCCATCGCCTCTTTCACCAATTTCTCCAACTGGGACACATCATTTTTTTCAATCAGATCAGGCTTAATTTTTACGTTTTTAACTTCCATGGCACCGCTCAATTCAATCACCACATCCTCCCGGCCGGCCTTACCAATCACTGTCTGAGCTGCCAGCACGGTGCGGGCCTTTTTCATTTCACCCTGCATATTTTTTAACTGCTTCGCCATATCCAGAAAACTCATTTTTTCCCTCCTGCGGGTTTTTGTATAATATCCACAATCTTACCACCGAACATTTCCAGGGTTTTCCGGACCAGGGGTTCATTGCGGGTAATGTCCTCAAATTCTTTTTCCTTATCTTTTTCCGTGGCTTGGGCAGGTCCCTTCTCGTTTTTGACGTCTTCCTCACATTTCAACTGAATACGCGTACGCCGACCCAGCTCCGATTCCAGGACCGTTTCAATCACCTTGCGGGCATCCTCTTTTTCCAGGCCGGTCCGGTGATATACGGATGCACAGGTAAGTTCAACCAGCCCCTCTTCCGCCCCGGTCAGTGTCGCATCACGCAGCAATGCCTGCACGCGCCGGTTCTCCTGCCCGACCAATTGCATAATCGCATCCCAGTTTTCTTTAACTTTATCATGATAGGAAAGTTCCGCAGCATCTTCCAGTGCATCCACCACCAAAGTCCGCTCACCTTCAATCGACGATTGGGATTCTTTCGGCTCCTTTTCAATACCGAGCGCTTCTTCGCTGACCGCTGCTGCCGGGACAACCGGCTGCTGATCCGGCACCGTACCGGCACCTGACGAAAGTACTGCTGTTTCCGGCATTTGCGCCACCCGTGTTTCCATGGCTTGCAGTTGCCGCCATAGCGATTCCAAAGAGACCAAACGGTCCGCTGAACACAATTGGAGTAAAAGCAATTCCAGCAATAACCTGGGATGCTGTGTCCGGCGGAGTTGATCGTCCGTGTTCACCGCAATTTTCGCTAAATTGAGCAGCTCTTCCAGAGAGAAAAGCCCTGACTGACGCTGCGCCTCTTGCTCAACCGTGGTGGCCGGTTCATGCGCCGTCGGCGGTTTCCGCCCCACAACACGCAGCATGACCAAAGAACGCCAGTATTCAACCCAATCTTTCATAAACAGCCGAAGGTCCGCGCCGTTATTCACCAGGCGGTCCACCGCTTCCATGGCGTCCGCAGGTACTTTTTGCGCAATCGCATCCACCAAGGCAACAAAAACCTGCGCATCAACCAGCCCCAGCACGGTGATAACATCCTCGGTTGTCACATCATTGCCGCTAAAACTGACAATTTGGTCAAAAAGACTCTGCCCGTCCCGCAGACTGCCGTCGGCACCCCGGGCGATCACATGCAGCGCTTCTTCCTCAACCGTGATTTTTTCCGCCGCCGCCATGACCGCCAACCGTTCAGCAATTTCTTTTTCCGGGATACGCCGAAAATCAAAACGCTGACAGCGGCTCATAATGGTGGCCGGCACTTTGTGTGATTCCGTTGTGGCCAAAATAAAAATTGTATGCGCGGGAGGTTCTTCCAGGGTTTTCAGCAGTGCGTTGAACGCAGCATTGCTCATCATATGAACTTCATCAATGATAATGACCTTGTACCGGCATGTTGCGGGTGCATAGCGCACCTTTTCCCGCAATTCCCTGGCATCATCCACCAAGCCATTGGAAGCGGCGTCAATCTCAATCACATCCGTCGTACTGTTGCTCATAATCTCTTCACAACGCACGCAATGATTGCAAGGCTCTCCACTCTCGGGCGAAAGACAGTTGACCGCCTTGGCCAACAGCCGGGCCGAAGAGGTTTTGCCCACGCCGCGCGGACCGGTAAACAGGTAGGCATGGGAAATTCGGTTTGCCGAAATGGCATTCTTTAATGTGCGCACAACATGATCCTGGCCTACCACGGTATCAAACGTGCGGGGCCGCCATTTTCTTGCCATCACTACATAGGACATCTTGGTTACCTCAAAAATTGGAATCTCAACTGTCGTATTCAATAGGGTTTCAGACGGGCCGTTATTCTACTACGGGCACCTGGCTGCGTCAAGGACTGTCCGGGCGGGAAAACCGCAACCAACCGGGCTTTTACAGAAACCGCCGCTCAAGTAATAATAATCCTATCTGCCTGTTCCACCAGCGCGTCATCGGTCTGCCTGAGACGCGCGGTCAATTTTTCAATAAAAACCCTTAAAAGTTTCACGGCGGTACGGGGGGTGTTTTTCTCCAAACTGGTCAACTGCTCAGGCCGGAGGCAGAATAAAACCGCATCTTCATCCACCGTGACGGTGGCGGAACGGGGGTGCATATCCAAAAAAGACATTTCACCAAAAATATTCCCCATCCCAAACATGGCAATAACTTTTTCTTTGCCTGAATTGATCTTGGTGATTCTCACAATTCCCTCTTCAATAAAATAGACTCCGTGATCCGCTTGCGCTTCTTCAAATACCCGGTCGCCTTTTTTATATTCCTGCCGTTCACACATGTTCATAATCAGCAAAAATTCTTCATCAGAAAATTCCTCAAACATGGCATGCGTCTTGAGAATCCGAATCATCATTTCCATGACAGACTCCTTCAAAAAAAACCTAAACCGGCTATTCCTTTTTTCTGTAGTGCAATACCCTGGCATAGACCTCCAGGGTACTTTGGGCGGTCTTTTCCCAGGTGAACTTCTTGGCCTGAAGGTAGCCCGTCAGCGCCAGGCGATGCGCCTCATTGGAATCAATTAAAACCGTGAGAATTGCCTGACAGATACTCCGGGGATCATCCGGCTCCACCAAACGGACGGCATTCCCCGCGACTTCGGGAATCGACCCTGCATTCGTGGTAATCACAGGAACGCCCAGACGAAAAGCCTGAAGAATCGGGAGCCCAAATCCTTCCATCTTGGAGGGATACACAAACGCTGCCGCCGCCTGAAACAAAGCGGTCAGTTCTTTTTCACTGATATACCCCAAAATTTTAATCCGGTTATGCATGCCGAATTGTTTTATCAAATTCGGCACCAATGATTTCTCGTGTTTTTCAAATCCTGTTAGCACCAGCATATCGGCTGCCGATCGCGGCAAACGCGCAAACGCCCGCACCAGATTGGCGGTATTTTTTCTCAAATCAATGGCACCGAATCCCAGCAGATAGGGACGTCTGATTTTATGCTGTTCAATAATTTCCTTCACCTTGCTTTCCGGCAAGGGCGGTGTCTGGTGGGGATCCGCCAGGGGAATCACATCAACCTTTTCAGGATCCAGTCGAATTTTCTTTATGAGTTCCGATTTGGAAAACTGCGAGTCGGTGATGACGCAGTCAGCCCGCCGGGCTCCCCTGCCAATGGTCCATTGATGGTAGTAATGCGCCAAAACCTGCTTCGGATAAATCGTGCCTGAAATTTGAAGCAGCCGTCTGATAAAAATGGCATCATGCACTGTGACCACATGCGGAATTTTACAATGCAAGGGGGAACTATTGGCAGTACAGTGCAACAAGTCGGCTTTGGCCTGATGTGCCAATCTGGGCAAAATGACTTGCTCCCAGCGGGCCTGATTTCCGGCCGTACCCCATACCCGTACCAAATCAGGCAGATCTTCCCACGGGTCCCCGCCGCTTTTCCGGTTGAGGGCCACATGAATATCAACCGGTTTATCCACAATGGAAGCCAAAGCGCGTATCAAACGCGACGTATAGACCCCGACACCCCGCAGCTTCCCTTGGGCCGGTCTCCCGTCAATCATGATGGATTGCTTCATTTTGTTCCTCCAGGCGTCCAACGCTGGAAAAGCATGCGCAGCAGTCTAAGAGGAGCAAAAAACGCCTTTAAATACAAAGTAATCTCCGTTCTGATTTCATACGCATTTCTTTTGATCACCCTTGGCAGCCACCAAAAAAACAAATGATATTTCAGCAGCTGAACACGGCAAAAGCGCTCTGTTTCCCGGTAGACCTGCCGCCTTTGCTCCAAAGTAAACACGCGTGTTTCAAAAACCGGTTCTGTGCTCATATGGTCAAAAGATAAATAATCTTCATTGACGAATTTCCCCTGCGTTTTCACATACTCCCATAAACGTGTCCCGGGATAGGGTAACGCCATATAAAAAGCCGGAAGATCAATTTTTTTTTCCTTTGCAAAAACAATTGATTTCCGAACAGTTTCCAGCGTATCATTCTGATTGCCGATCATAAACATGCCGAGCACCTGAATCCCGACTTGTTTGCACAAATCAATCGCCTGGGCCATGTCTTCGGGCGTCTCTTTTTTCCCCACTGCATCCAAGACACCCGAATCAATTGATTCTATACCCAAAGAAACACGATGGCAACCGGCACGCCGCATTTTTTTTAAACTATCCATCCTGGCCGCATCCGCCCGCATGCCCTGGGCAACCCACTGAACCTGGAGCCGGCGCTTGATGATTTCATCACAAAAAGATTCAATATGAACAGCATTCATAGTGAGGTTATCATCGTTGATATGGACCAATTTTCTCCCCCACTTTTGGACCATCCAGGCCATTTCCGCAACAACCTCTTTCGGATTTCGGCGAATCCATTGAACACCCCAAATGGTTTTAATCGCACAAAACGAACAATCCATGGGACAGCCGCGACTGCTGAGCAACACATGCTGTTTGTAACGCCGCATGGGAAACAAATGCCAGGCTGGATACGGGAGCGCATCCAGTTGGCGGATACGGGCTGCCGGCTGACCAGCATAGACTGTGCCGTGCTCACGAAAAACAATACCGGGAATCTGGTCGAGCAACTCACGGGAAACACAACCGGCATGCTTGAGAACTTCGATAAAATCTACTGCCGCCACCTCGCCTTCCCCGCGGATGGCAAAATCAATCACGGGATCAGCCAGACACCCCTGCGGATCAATGGATGTATGCGGGCCGCCCACCAAAACCGGGACCGAGGGATACCGTTTCTTAATTTCCCGGGCAACTATTAACGCCTCGCGAAATGTAAAACTGGTTGCTGTGATACCGACAATATTATAAGGCTGGGATAAAAAACGCTGAATCTCGCGCTGCGTGGCAATCCCGGCATCCAAGACAGAAACCCGATCTCCGTTTTTCTCCAGGCTCGCCGCCAAATAGGCCAAACCAATATGAGGAAACAGTTTTTTTCCAGGCCGGGTCCTTTTCATGCCTTGCGCAAATCCATCCGGATCAATCAATGCAATATCCCAACTCACAGAACTGAAATGGTCCTGCATCAGCAATACTCCTCAATAACGTCTTCAAACAAGGCCAGATGCTGCTCCGCAATACGTTCCCAGGAAAAGGCCTCTCGTAAATCACCGGCTGCTTTGGAAAACGCAGCAAGCACCTCAGGGTTTTGCAGATATTTTTCCAGCGCAGCCTTCAGGGTTGATATGTTTTTTGCCGGGACCAGCAGCATATTTTGTCCATCAATAAAAGGAACTTGCCCGGCCGCCTCCGGCAGGGTTGAAATGATCGACAAGGATTGCTCAAGGCAGGCCAATAGCGTACCCCGCTTCATTGAAATCCCATCGGTATACGGCAGCACCGCACAATCAGCAGCTGCCAGCATCCCGGCAACCTCGCGCGGGGCTTCCCATTTTGGCCGGACCATTATTTTATCCAGATCCAACTGTCGCATCAATGCCGAAATTTTCCGGTGGTAGGTGTTTTTTTCATCCAGCTGGGCCAAAAACAGCAAACGCAGTCCACAGTGATTTCCTGACAATTGAGAAACCGCATGTAACAGGGTCTCCACGCCTTTGGGTTCATTGACAAAGCCAAAAAACACCACAACAAAATGGCCCGCCTCAAATCCCAGCTGTTTCCGCTTCGCCGCGCGGTCAAAGGTCCCGGCCTGTCTTGGAATATTTGATCCAATGGGAATATGCTGCAGGTCTTCATTTCCCTGACCGCTTTTTTTCCGGAGCAATGCCAGGTCCTGCGGGTCCACCAAAATTGTCCGGTCGGCACCGGAGATCAAGCGGCGTGCGCGCCATTGACCAAACCAGTTAAAATAACGGTATTCATGCAGTGTGGTGATCACCGGAAGATCCGGAAATGTTTTTTTCAAAAATAGGGTGATCCGGTTGACTGCCATGAAACGGCCGTAAACTGCGGTCGGCCATTGCAACAGGACCAAATCCGGTTTTATGTCCGCAACGGTTTCTCCGATTTTGATCAAGGCCCCGCAGTCCCATTGATCAATGACCGGTATAACATCAACCACCGCCCCACCGCCGATTCTAAAATCAGCTCTGGCGCCGCGCGAGGTCAAGACATGTACCTTGACTGCCAAAGCAGCCAAATGCTCGCTGAGCCGCGAAGTATAATCCCCCACCCCGCACCGCATGGGCGGCCAAGTTCCTGAAATGATTAAAATCGAGCGTGGCATTGTATCCATTATACGTGATCGTCGCTTTGCAGTGTCTGCATAACTTCAGTATACACATGAATCAGCAGGGATGCAATCATCTCCCATTGGTGCGCCTGCACCCAGTTGGCGGCATTTTCCCGGAGCTTTTGACGCCGCACACTGTCTTGCAGCAACCCCTTCAGCTGCGTTGCAAGCGCAGCCGCGTTCCGGTTCGGGAAGGTTTCAAGCATCGCGGTATTCCGCGATAATTCCTGAAAGCATTCTATATCCGAGGTCAAAGCAACACAGCCATGCGCCAAAACCACTGAGAGTGAATACGAGGCGGTCCCCGCAGTATAGGGCAAAATAACAAGATCAGATGCCAGCAAAAGGTCTGCCAAATCGTCCGGCTCTAAATAACCGGTCATTTTTACTGTCCCCGGAAAAGTATTTGCCTGCGTTTTGACTTTTTCTGCATACAGCGTATCTACTT
The DNA here is from genome assembly GCA_021108215.1 of bacterium. Classification (NCBI taxonomy): domain Bacteria; species bacterium. Next base: position 26,786 of record JAIORK010000022.1, read on the forward strand.
TGGAAAAGGGTTTCCCGACAATCATCAGGGTGGTATTTTCCGGTGCTTGCTGCCAGGCTTCCAGGGCCAGCAGATGCCCTTTGGACGGAATTAAAAACCCAAAAAGCGTCACAACCTGACCGGCAAGCCCCCAGCGCGCTTTGGCCCGCAGCCCTGATGCAAACTGAGGCGCACCGGGTATCCCCTGGTCCATAACCTGAACTTTTTCCCGGGCAATTCCTTTTTTCATCAACGCCTGTGCAAACGCCTGCGTATGCACGATTACTTTTACCGCCCCTTTAAATTGTCCGGCCTCAAGATAGCGCTGCCAGCCGATCAGAGTATACACGCCCAGACGCAGCGCACGCACTGAACGCTTGATCCACCCCCCGCCGGAAAAAGGTCTGAGCCAGGTATGCACGGTCACAATGTAGGGGACTTTTATGTGGCGTATCAATTCCTTCCAATCGGCATTCCAGGGATCGCGCCCGCCGAAAAAAACATATTCATGCTGAATGTGCACCAGATCATAGCCGACACATGCCTGCCCAAGCTTGCGAAAATAATCACGCTTGTGCCGGCCGTGTTTTATTTCAATGACATCCACGGCAGCTTGCGGCTTGAGTGCCGCCACCAAACCTTTGGCATAATCCGCAATACCGCAAGGTTCACTCCAGGTTGTAAGCATGGCAATTTTCATGCTGTACCCTCCCCGCCTTTCAAGGCCATCCTCATAATCAGACCATTGCGTTTAAGCTTTCCCGGCAAACTGCGCCAGGCGCTGTGAAAAAAAACTGTCTTGAGCAGCTGCACTAGGCTCCATACCAGCGCGTGAAAAAAAACCACCTTGCGAATGCCCACTGTCCAAAACCACCCATGATGTTTACGCCAATATCTAAACAATGCGTCATAGTGCCAGCGCCAGGCCTGGTCCCCGCACTGCGACAAACTGGCAGCCCAATGATGCACCACCTGGGCCGCCGGTTGGTATAAAACATATCCGGGTATTTTCCGCAGTCTCCGAAACCAATCAATTTCTTCAAAATAAATAAAATACCCTTCATCCAACAAACCGATTTTATCCAACACCTCACGGCGCGTGATAAAACAGGCGCCGGACAGTTCATCGACTTTTGCGGGTTGATAAAAATCAGTCCGCCCGAAAGCCGCTTTGCGCCACCCGCGCGATTGTTTCACGAATTCCGGCAGCAATCCTTCCAGCAAGGTCCGAAAAAAACCGGGAAACCGCCGGCCGGAGGGTTGCAGACTGCCGTCACTATTGAGCAATTGCGGCCCAACCGCCAAAAGGGTTTCATCGACAAGCATCGCCCGGATCATAAAGGTCAATGCATCCTCTTTGATCTGAGTATCCGGATTCAGCAATCCCACCAACGGTGCGGTGGCAATCGCAATGCCTTGGTTGGTCGCAGCGGCAAAACCGCGATTGCTTTGATTGGCAATCACTTTCACTGCCGGATACTGCTCTGCCACCGCTGCGACGCTCCCATCCTGCGAAGCATTGTCCACCACAATACACTCAAAAGCCTCACTGCCTAATTGCGCCACAAGTGATGCCAGGCACGCAAGCAGCATATCCTTGGTATTCCAATTGACAATAATCAGGGAAAGTTGATAGTGATCGGTCTGTGTCATTTTTTTTCCAGTATTTCCCGTGGTTTCAGCCCGCTGATCCGGCACCACCGCCATGCCAGGCAGTTAATAAATCTGCCTGCCGGGGAATCCTGCGTGGTTATTTTATAGCTCATCCAGGCAATAATATCCTCATCCTTGACTTTTCGTAATTTTTGCAGGGCGATAAATTTTTCCTGAATCAAGGAACGGTTTTGCTTGATCCAGTGATGCGCTTTTTTGACCGGCGCGCGCGACCGGCCTGCGCGGCGGTCAGCCAAGCTTTCCACCCATTGTGACAATTGCATCAGCGGCGAAATTTTCTTCCGGGTTGTCTCCGAAAACAAGGTCAAATAATTCAGCCAACGGTTGCGCTCAATTAAAAAACGGTTCTCATCACCAATACCGCCGACCGTGGCCCCGCCGATATGCTTCACCACTGTTTCCGGAAGACGCAGCACCTTGTATCCCTGCAAACGGGCTTTCCACGCCAAATAAACTTCCTCATGAAAAAATCCATAATCTTCATCAAAGGGGAGTGGAATCATGGACCGCCGGAACATGAGCGAACACCCGGCAGCACCGAATGAGAGCGTGGTGTCCTTAAAAACATGCTGAATAATCGTCCCTGTCAAACCCATGCTGCCCACATACGGATAATGCGCCATATTCATTTTCAAATTATACACACCCGGCCCGGCGAGCGCTGCCTGCGGGTCCGCTTCCAATGCCGCAACCAGATTGCTGACAAAATTGATCGGCAGATACACATCATTTGAAACCAAGGCCACATACTCACCTTGTGTATGCAGGACACCGGCATTGTTGGCGCCGGCAAAGCCTGAATTCTTCTCCAGTGCCAGCACCCGGATGTCCGGGTGCACCTGCTGCATTTTTTCCAGCGTCCCGTCATTCGAACCATTGTCCACGACCAAGACTTCCAAGTCCAAATAATCCTGGCGCAAAACATTTTGCAAACACTCGTCCAACAATTTCCATCCGTTGTAGGTTAAAACAATCATGCTTACTTTGGGCCGTCTCATGTCAATTTCATTCCTCCACTTTTGGTTGGGCGGATAATCCGTGTAAAAATCTCGATATCCACCTCATCGAATACTTTTAGACCCCAAAGCAGACTTAAATAAACCATGCCGCCGATGACAATTTTATATCCCATATCCCAGGATTGAAATACAATCAGCAGCCCTGCCATCACCGCCATGGCCAGAACCGGTTTCAAAAAATGACGCAGCATACGAAAACGCATTTCCAGAGAGCGACGCAACGCCAGCATGAACATCGCAATAGTAACCCCTTCGGAAATCAGGGTTACCCAGGCCGCACCCAGCATGCCATAGCGCGGAATGGCATAGGCATTCAATCCAATGTTGAGCAGCATGCCGATCATCACCAGGCGGGTGACAATTTTTTGCCGTCCCATGACAATTAAGTAAGGCGCATTGATGCTATTGACCGCAATTAAAACCAAACACCACATCAGCACTGTGAGCACCGGCACACTCGCGGCATAGTCCTGCTTATAGAGGATGTCAATAAACTGCGGTGCCAGCAGGGCTGCACCGGCAGCCAATGGGAGAGACAACAAAAACATATATTTCATGGAACGCCGGTAAATAAGCAAAAAACGCTGTTGATGATTACTATAGCTCTGCGAAATTACCGGAAAAATCGCTCCCCCATAATAAGCCGGCAGCAACAGGGTAAGTTCCAGCAGACGAAACGCCGCATTATAAAGTCCCACCGCTTCCTGCCCTTTCATGGAAGCCAGCATCACGGTATCCACCCGAAAATATATAATTGAGAAAAAATTTGCCAATGCCAGCGGATAGGCCTGTTTAAGCATCTGTTTCCAAAATCCGGTATCCAATTTAAATTCCGGCCGGATGAAATAAAATAAAATCCCGACCAGGACCGTCATGTGCAAAACCGAGTAGAAAAAATGGATCCAAATCAATGCCAAAACACCCTCGCCGACTGCCAACGCGCCCAATGAAACACCGATACGGAAGGTATTGGCCACTACAGAAACCGAGGACGTAATTTCCATCCGTTGATGCGCATAAAAAATGGACGATGCTGTATCAATATTGCTGTTAAAAAATAAGGAGAGCGCCAATACGACGGTCAGCTTGATGATTTCCGGTGGATGTCCCAGTATTGCCACGCTGCCTATCATGGCAATTCCGGCAAACAACGAAAGGAACAGCCGCAACGCCGCAATATTTGTAAAATAGGTCGACTCTTTTTCCGGGTGTTTGGCCAGATCGCGGGTTGTCAACGTCCCCAATCCAAAATCTGTGAAAATATAAAAAATTGCGTGCAATGAAAGCACAAACGTATATTGCCCGAACCCTTCCGTCCCCAATTGGCGGGCGGCATAAATAATCAGCGCCACGCCCAATATTTTATTAATCACCCCCGCAGCCATCTGCACCAGTGAATTTTTGGCCACCCGGGCGGTACTGTTGATTTGTGGTTTTTTTTCCTCTGTGCTCACACATGCCCCCGAAAATCAAATAATCCTTTAAACCGCAATATTATAGCATGCTTTAGTAGGGAATGGTCGCGACCATTCCCTACCTGATTAATGCCAACTGCCGGTCCGCATAAATTTTATACACACTGACTGGTCCGTCTTCAAATTGTTTTTCACCGGCTGATGTCAGCACGGCCTCCATCATTGTCACAATCTTGGGATCGAGATAGGTTTCAGCATACAAGTCTGTACGGAACAGCACCCACCTTACATTGTGATTATGCAATTCGCGCAGCAGGGGCGACCTGCCGGCCTCCCCTGCTGATTCAAACTTTCGGTAATCAATCACCATTTGCATCATCGGGTCTCCCCAAAGATAGTCCACCTCCAGGTAAAATCCCCGATTTTCTCCAAAGAGCAGGACCTTCTCACCCGCACGCACATTTTTATTCAAAAAACGCATTGCCGCATAATGATCAATTTTTTGATGACAATAAATATCCGGCGGCACCCGGTTGGCGAGGACTTTGACCTGCCGGCCTGTATCGTGATGAATCGGAGGATGAAAAAGAAAAAAGAGCATCCCAATGGACACAGCCAAAAGACGATTGACCGTCGTCCCCTGCTTCCACAAGGCAACCAATACCAATCCTGCCAGCCATGCTGCAACAGGAAACAGCGGCATGAGAAACCTAATCTGAGGTGAACTAAAAAACCAAATAATAACAAACAATCCCATAATTCCCGGCAAAGTGATTTTTTGAATACCTTGCAGCCGGTAGGGTGAGGCTTGATAATCCCACCGCAAAAAAAACAATGTACAAATCACAATAAAAAGCATGCCCACCAAGGGCCAGCGCAATTCCGCCCCCCCCAGCCCAAACAACGAACCCCGGACAATGAGATCATAGGGTAATTGAATCAGCCCCAAAAATCCATGATCACCCCCGGCAAATGAGGCATGCAGCTTTTGGACCTGATCGGCAATCCGGGCATCCCAGTACTTCCCTCCAAAAACCGGATACAAGAGCGGCCAAGCCGGATTGCCTCCCATCATCCAGGCCCGAATCATGTACGGCAACACCGGCAGACTGCCCCATCCCATCACCCCGGCGGACTGCCGTAATTTCTCTTGCAGGCGCAAGGATTTCCGGTTCCAAATCATCAGCAGGATTGCGCCGCCTGCCAAGACCAGCACGATGAGACCATGCCATTTATTTGCAGCGATAATCCCCAGAAAAAAAGCTGTCATATACAGCCAGCGCATATCACGGCTTTGAATAAATTTAAACACCGCAAGTAACCCCAGCGCAGCATAAGCTGCCACGGTCAAATCAATAAATGCGGTGGTGGATTCCATATGTACAACATACTGCGCATAAAATATCAGACCGGCCAATAACCCGGCAAGCGGATTTTCCAACTCTTTACCCAAACAATACAATATAAAAACCACCAAACCACCAAATGCAAAATGGACTCCCTTGGCTGCCATGCCATAAGGAAAAATCATTCCCGCTAAATAAAACATCTCGGTAAACTGAGGAAAGAGGTTGTGAAAAATATCCGGCCGGAAAACAAAGCCTCCAGCCTGAAGATAGAGTTTGGGCAGTGCCAAATGATAGGCCATGCCGTCCCAACCGGTCTCCGGCACAAATGCAGGAATAAAATTAAGCAGCGCGAGCAGGGCAAACAGCGACCAGCCAATATAAGTAGGGGCACGGCGTGCCGTGCCCCTACCGTTCGTGTCCAAACATGCCGTGCCCCTGCGCAACCTTCCCAACAATTCCGGCACCAGCCACAGCGACCAGAGTGCAGCGGCGCCGAATAAAACCGGTTTAGACAACAGCCCCAGGGCCGCCAATAAAAATATCATATAGGAAAAAACCGCCATACCGATACCGATGGCTATAACAGCATCACCCGGCGAATCCTTTTTTTGCAAGCACAGTCGTTTGAGGACCCACGTACCGCAGCCATGGGCAGCGGCAAAAAGAATAAACAGCCACGCCAACGCTGCGAGTACCATGATGCCATATGAAATAGTCATTCAGGATTCCTTCCCCAATACTCCAACCCCTATTTTGTCAACTCATTCTTCAAAAAATCATTCCCGTTATTTCAAAAAACAGCCATCAAATTATCCATTGTCACTGCCGGATTTCCCACTATAAACGAATTTGAAGATAAAAAAAAGAGGACATGTTGCAAAATTTTAAAATCCTTCAACGCACTTTTTCATTCCCTTAAGAACCGTCTTTTTCAATCCGGATTTCTGAAACTGTTAACTTGATCAATCCCTGCCGCCGCAGTCATCCAACGCCTCGGGCGCGACCTCCGGATTGCTGATTTTTTCATCATGACGGGACCGCAAGGATAAAATATGGAAGCTGACACCCGCAGCGATTGCTGCCAGTAATAGTTTGATATAAAAACGAGGTACCAAGTACATTGAAATCCCCATCGACCCCCACAACCATATTAAAGCGATTATTTTTGTTTTTCCGGTAATCGCCCTATATTTAAAATAATCCAAAATATAACTGCCGACAATCTTATTGTGAATCAACCAATGATGTAACCGCTGCGACGTTTGCATAAAACAAAACGCCGTCAGTATTAAAAAAGGCGCCGTAGGCAGAATCGGTAGAAATATCCCGACAATCCCCAGCCCCAGGGAAACAAACCCCAGGCTGATAAGTAAATATTTTTTTATCGTATTCATTTTTTTCATAGCATTTCTTCTGATTTTCCTGCATTTTTTTCAATTTATTTTCCTTACTACCTAACACCGCCCCTCAAACTTTTTTTATCTCATCACAGCCAGCTTGATCGTCTGCTTCTCTTTACTGTTAAAATAAACTTTGGCCAGATAAATCCCCGGCGCGATATCCGCGCAATTCCAGATAAGTACTTGTCCTCGACCGGCCGGCATGCTTTCCTTGAGCTTGGCAATACGTTCACCAGTCAGATTATATATATTTATTTCTACATCTGTGGCTTTGTCCAGGTGCATTAAAAATTTCATCTGCTTTTGCGCGGGATTGGGATAGGCCAGCACTGCCTTGCCTTTCAGGTCTATGTTGGCCAAACCTGAGGTTTGGGTCACAGTTGGTGTTAACGTGATAGTTGCTGTTGGTGTGGCTGTCGGACTAACAGTCAAAGTAGGTGTTATTGTTGCTGTTAGCGTGACTGTCGGACTCATAGTCGAGGTAGCTGTTAGAGGGGGTTCTGGGCCGGTTCGCATATCGGCGTTTCCTTCCAGGTTGCCTTTGGAAATCCTGAACCACGGACTGTGTAGTTGACCATTGTTTACTTGGGCTGGATCATACAGCAGCCGAGCTCGCCAATAATAGGCTTGAAGTGCATTGAGTCCACTGACTTGATATTCCATTTCAGCGCCGGGAACACCCAAATCCGTATACCCTGCCTGCGTGTGCATTGTTCCCGATACCAGGGACTGCCCTGACTCAGCGATTTGTACCTGCAATCTGGCGCGTATACGACCCTGGGTCGAACGGCCAAAGAGACGTACACGAAAAGCTGTATTGCTTAACAAATCTGAAGCCATTCCCACAGGCATGATTAATTGCGAACCATCGGCTCTGGCCTGACGAGGGATAACTGACAGACCAACAGTATCATTACCATAGTACACAAAAGCACGGCCTTCATTACTCTCGCCATTGTCATATCGATTCGACCCCACTATCACATCACTATAGCCATCTCCATTCACATCGCCGGCACCTGCAACAGATATGCCAAAATATGCATCCACTTGATCACTCTCGGCTGTCCAATTTGCTGTAGCAGCTAAACCTGAGCTGCTGCCATGATACACATAAGCACGACCTTCACCTGCCTCTCCATTTTGATAATAACGCGCTCCCACGATCACATCACCATAGCCATCTCCATTCACATCGCCGCTACTTGCCACAGAATTGCCAAAATATGCACTCGTTTGATCACTCTCGGCTGTCCAATTTGCTGTAGCAGTTAATCCTGAGCTGCTGCCATAATACGCATAGGCACGGCCTTCATTATTCTCGCCATTGTCATAACCATACGCTCCCACTATCACATCACTATAACCGTCTCCATTCACATCACCTGCGCTTGCCACAGAACAACCAAACTCTGCGCTAATTTGATCACTCTCTGCGGTCCAATTTGCTGTAGCAGCTAAACCTGAGCTGCTCCCATGATACACATAAGCACGGCCTTCATCTGGCTCACCATTGTCATATCTATACGCCCCCACGATCACATCACTATAACCATCGCCATTCACATCGCCGGCACTGGCTACAGAATAACCAAACTCTGCATTCGCTTGATTACTCTCGGCTATCCAATTTGCTGTAGCAGCTAACCCTGAGATGCTGCCATGATAAATAAAAGCACGGCCTTCATTACTCTCGCCATTGTCATAACAAAACGCTCCCACGATTACATCACTATACCCATCCCCATTCACATCGCCGGCACTGGCCACAGATAGGCCAAAATATGCATCCACTTGATCACTCTCGGCTGTCCAATTTGCTGTAGCAGCTAAACCTGAGCTGCTGCCATGATACACATAAGCACGACCTTCACCTGCCTCTCCATTTTGATAATAACGCGCTCCCACGATCACATCACCATACCCAAATAAAAGCACGGCCTTCATTACTCTCGCCATTGTCATAACAAAACGCTCCCACGATTACATCACTATAACCATCTCCATTCACATCTCCGGCACTGGCCACAGATAGGCCAAAATATGCACTCGTTTGATCACTCTCGGCTGTCCAGGCGGCTGTATTTGCCAGCCCTGTGCTGCTGCCATGATACACATAGGCACGGCCTTCATTTGTCTGGCCATTGTCATATCGACGCGCTCCCACGATTACATCGCTATACCCATCTCCATTCACATCTCCGGCACTGGCCACAGATCTGCCAAACTCTGCGCTAATTTGATCACTCTCTGCTGTCCAATCCGCTGTATTTGCCAGCCCTGAGCTGCTGCCTTGATACACATAAGCACGGCCTTCATTTGTCTGGCCATTGTCATAATAGTAAGCTCCCACGATCACATCACTATAACCATCCCCATTCACATCGCCCGCACTTGCCACAGATATGCCAAAATATGCGAGAGTTTGATCACTCTCTGCTGTCCAGGCAGCTGTATTTGCCAACCCTAAGCTGCTGCCTTGATACACAAAAACACGGCCTTCATTCTGCTCTCCATTGTTATAACCATACGCTCCCACGATCACATCACTATAACCATCTCCATTCACATCGCCGGCACTAGCCACAGATATGCCAAACTCGGCATATGTTTGATCACTCTCGGCTGTCCAGGCAGCTGTACTTGCCAGCCCAAAGCTGCTGCCTTGATACACAAAAACACGGCCTTCATCATCCGCGCCATTGTCATATAAATGCGCTCCCACTATCACATCACTATAACCATCCCCATTTACATCTCCGCTACTTGCCACAGATCTGCCAAAATAAGCATTCGCTTGATCGCCCTCGGCTGTCCAGGCAGCTGGATTTACCAGCCCTCCACTGCTACCATGATACACATAAGCACGGCCTTCATCTGTCTCGCCATTGTCATAACCATACGCTCCCACGATCACTTCACTATAACCATCTCCATTCACATCTCCGGCGCTTGCCACTGAACAACCAAAATATGCATATGTTTGATTACCCTCTGCTGTCCAATATGCTATGGCGACCAGCCCTGAGCTGCTGCCATGATACACATACGCACGGCCTTCATCTGTATGATCATCATCATAAAAGGGCGCTCCCACGATCACATCACTATACCCATCTCCATTTACATCTCCGGCGCTTGCCACTGAATAACCAAAAGATGCATTCGCTTGATCACTCTCTGCGGTCCAGGCATCTGTAGCGGCTAATCCTGAGCTGCTGCCATGATACACATAAGCACGGCCTTCATCTGTATGACCATTGTCATATTCATACGCTCCCACGATCACATCACCATAACCATCCCCATTTACATCTCCGGCGCTTGCTACTGAATAACCAAAAGATGCATTCGCTTGATCACTCTCTGCTGTCCATCCGGGATTGGTCATCAAGGGATCAATGACTATCGGATATTTTGCATTGGCATCCTGGTACGCTACAATGATCGTGTTTTCTTCCACTCTTATTTCCGAGGGCAATAACTTGTCTGTTGCATCTTTGACTTTTAATTGCCCATATCTCATGATAACTGCCTGATGCTCATCTACAAAATCAATGCTGCTGTGATCTGCTGCCATTCGCAAGCACAAGCCCTCTATCCTGCAGGACTGAATCATTACCCAAGGATCGCTGCCGGAAGACTTTTTGGGACCTGCAACCGGCTTTTTATAAATGACAAATCCTTGCTCTATGCCTTCGGGTTTGTTCTCATACCACTCTTTCATCTGCTTGCGATCATAGGTAACCATATTCCCTTGTACGCTTCTTTCGCCCTTATCGACTGATTCCATGTTCCCCAGCCGGCCCATTTGATCAGTCTCCCATTGCCACTGCCATTTTTTGGTTTTGGATTTCTCTTCTTTTTCAGAGGATATTGTTCGCGGCTCAAATCCCACCTTGTTCTCATGCACAGTCATCCGGAAATTATGCTTTCGATTCGGCGCCTGGAGCAGGCCTTGTTTATTTTTGCTGAGCTCATATTCCTGCGCTTTGATCTTTTCCATGGCTTGACTGAGCCACGCTTTATCTGCTCCGCCAGCCACGGCTTTTGGATCAATCGCAGGCTCGCTTAACTGCTTGGAATCTTGTGGCCTGTGATCGCTTTTTTGCACCACCATATAGGCGCCCAAACTGATCAGACCAACCACACTCACCATGATGATGATGGTTATAATTCGTTTAATGTTTACAGACATTTGCTTTTCCTCCGGGATTTAAATTAATCATGGCAAGCAATGCCATCTTTGCCTTTCATTCCGTCTTTGGCAACGCCACCGGATCCGACCGACGGAACAATAAATAAGGTCGCTCGTATTTAGGATCAATATTTCAAGACCTGGGATGCCCCTGGTTTGACAGACACTTTAATTACGCTGCAACCGGCTTTTTCTCTGCCTCTTCAGGCATGAAATAGTTTAGTGATTGGTGCAACCTTTGTCGATTATGAAATATTTCAATATATTCAAACATCTCTTTTTTGCATCTTCTCTCCTCACAAACGATTTGTCAAAATAAAATTCATTCTTTAATTGTCCGTGATCCGGGACGTTTATTAGTGTAGTGTCGCTTGAATAATTTTACATTTGTCATTGTGAGAAACGTTTTTTGTAATCCGGGACGTTGATTAGTGTAGTGTGAGCATTTAGTCGAATTATTTGTATTTTGCCGTCATACCAACGGAAGCCGGTATCCAGAAATCTGAATTTCAAAGCTTTTTGTGGTTCCCCCCGGGCAAGCCCGGGGGGCCCTATTCAGCGTCTGGACCCCGGTTTTCACCGGGGTGACGAATAATACCAGAAACAGACTAATTGCTCAGTCTCCTAGGTTCCAATTACGGTTAACATATCAAAATTTCAGATCCAAGCGTATTCCACGTTCATCCACGCCCAGATCCATTTTCAGTTTTTTACGTAATTGCTCATTTGAATCTTCCGTCGTCATCGCAGCATCGTACATTTCAATTCCTTTAACAATTAAAAAAGCCGGAAACAGCGACAATGACTTCAATGTCGGATCAATTCCTTCTATAGGTGCAAAAGCAACCACAAGACACAATATTTCCGGAACCATGAAAAAAAATCCCCGTCCCCAATCACCTGCATAAGCATGACCGGAAGAAGGCAAAAGTGCCGCGCAACTCATCGCCAGCATGGGTTCTTTCCTGTTCGCAGAGTAGAGACGGCAAGCTTCGCTTAAATTGTTTAAAGAAACCGTCCGCTCCGCCTCCCGCTGTTTTTCTCCTGTTTTTTTTATTTCCGTAAAATATTCCTTCCGCTCAACTGGTTGAATCTCCCTTCCCTTCGCAGGCATACTATCGGATACGTTTTGAATCCGCCGGGAATCCAAACCCCACATTTTGTCAGATCCGCCATGACGGAATTGGATGATTCCTTTTTTATTAACAATGATTTTAACATCACGAATATATAACCCGTCTTTTAGAATCAAATGTTCCGCACCGGTCATACTTGGCATAATTAACAAACATATAATCCAAATTATTTTTTTCATGCTTTCACCATTCCTTATCTTTTCTTGTTCTCCGGTCCATGAATATTGAGCGAAAGATAATGCTTCATTCCCAATTCTCCCATCAGTCCAAGAGCGTAATCCAGTTGAAACGCGCCCAAACGCGCACCTAAACCAAAAGAAAAAGATTCTAAATCATACCCATATTTATATCCGATTCGCCCCTTCATTATTTCTCCCCAAGCAATTTCAATACCGGAATGCATCTGCAAAATATTAATATTCACAATATCCAAGGACGTCAGCAAACAATAATCACCATTCCATTTAACTTGGTATGTCCCTCCGATTCCAACAGATAACGGCAATGAATCACCTACCTCTGAGTATTTCAATTGCGTCCCGATATTTTGAACCACAACTCCCAAGGTGAATTTTTCATTCGGAGACACAAATAAACCACCAACATCTATAGCGAAAGCTCGTGCATGATATTCCTCGATCAAGGTCGAGTAAACCATTTTCGTTACAACGCCTAAAAACAGTTCCTTTAAATCCAAACCATATCCCAATGAAAACACAAAATCCTGTTCCGCGTTTGATATGCGAGAGCTTCCGTCATCGGCAATGAGTTCAATTTCCCCACCCTGAAAAGTTGCCAAACTTGCGCCCAGCGTTCCCTGAAAAAGCGGACTAACATAACCGAGATAACCGTAATAAGTATCCATCAGGCTCCGGTTGTACATGAGACCTGTTTCCTGATGCACCAAACGTCCCAGCCCAGCCGGATTGTAATAAAGTGTCTGCATATCATCCGCCACAGCTACATAAGCTTCACCCATACCCAATGCCCTCGCACTCATCCCCTGGGTTAATACTCGTGCGCCGCTTTCTCCCTGGTCGCTTCCCCAAACATTCAAAATCCCAAAAAATACACAAACGAGTGAAAAATATGTTAACAGAATATATTTTCGTGAAAATTTGCATCTCATGACTTTCCCTTTCAGCAAAGTGTAGCAATCCCTCATTTGATAATACATATTTTTTTAGTTTGCCGCCATCCCGGAGCTTCAAGATGCAGCAGGTATATGCCACTGGCCACAAACGTTCCTCGCGTATTTCTGCCATCCCAGGTTTCAACATGCGCACCGCCCGCCTGTCTGGAACCATCAACGACTGTTCTGACCAACACACCATCCACAGTATATATTTTGATACTGATCTTCCCGGGAGAAGCAATATTATATAAAATAGTCACTTCTTCCCCTTTTATGGGATGACATTCATTATGTACAAGCCGCAAGGAATTATTTCCAATCGCAGTTTGAGCATTCGCCGCATTTTTCGTAGGTCCGTTAAGCGGATAAGCGATTCCCGAAAGAATGGAATTGTAATACCCGGTACGGTCAGTGATGTACCAAACAGCACTTAAAACATCCAAACTGGAATAGTCATGTTGATTGGCATATTGAATACCCTTTCGTACCCAATATGCCCAATGATTAGATGTCTCACTAGTCCAGGGCTGCCCGAAAGTCTGGCCGTCACTCGGAATACCTTTATGCGCATCCGTGCAATAGGCACTGATATAATGCGCGCAGCCATTTAAAGCGGTGGTGCTATCACCCACCACCAAATCCTGATCACTATCATCTGTTGAATCGACAATATAGCCTTCGTAATTGGTACCGGATTGATACACAACAGAGATGAGTGATTTTTCCCCAACATAATTACTGGTTCCATAAAAGACTTGTTCCCGACCAATTTCTGAGTATGTGGGAAAATGGTAAAATGTTATATGACCACTTCCAAACTTATTCCTTAGCCAGCTCAGATACCCATCAATTGTAAGGTCATTATGATCTCCAGAATGAGCTGCCAACAAGACATTTCCACCATTTCCGGTTGCAACAATTGCAGCGTGACTATATATATCGTCATCACGGCCAAAAATCACGACATCCCCCGGCGATAAATTGAAGGGTGCTTGACCCGCATTTTCCCCAAAAGTAACTTCAGCATGTTGGAAATTCTTTAAATGCGCATGAAGAGAATCACACCAGGTTATCGTTCCACCTATACCAATATGACCCGAAGGTATATTTCCGTCTTGAACCAAATCCATCCCACCATCAATTAAGCATTGTGATACAAAATTCGCACAGTCACCGCCTACATTTGAATAGTCCGCGTAATCTCTTGTATTTCTTCCATCCCACCATTTATTTGCATAATACACAGCTTCCTCGAAATTATATGCATTTGCGAGTGGTGTCAAAAATAATATCAGCAATAGAATTGATAGTGATTTTCGAAAATACTTTTTCTTGATCCAAAAAAATATCATTCTATTTGCCCGCTATTTTTTTTATTAATTTCTCAGCTTTTCCGGATAAATAGCGATTGGAAGATTTTTTATATTTTTCAAGTATTGCCCGTTCCTTTTTTCCTTTTCCGCTCGCTATGGCAGACAACGCTGCCGAACGGACTGATTTTGTAATCATGGGATTAGAAACAATAGCTTCCAGCACCGGGATCGCTTTCCCCTTCCTTTCTGATTCCATCAATACACCACCTGCTCTTAAGCGCACAAATTCATCCACATCATATAATGCCGGTTCAACTGCATCCAAAGCCTGTTCGCTCCCGATTTTTCCCAAATGCGTGATCGCTTTTCTTGGCAAAGATGCATTGCGAAAACTACTTGCATATTCTTCCCTTTTTTGTTCTTTGATTTTTCCGGAATATTGTTCCACTCTGTCTTCAACATCAATTTTCCATTTTTCAACGTTCTGTTTCTGTGCTACTTCAGCCAATACTGCAAAAGCTTCGTCCGATTTGCCAAGTTTGACCAAAGCACCGGCTGCGGCCACCCGTGTTAGGTAGTCTTCGTGCGCAAGTGCTTCAATCAATACAGGAATCGCTTTCAAATCTCCGATGCTTCCCAGAGCTTTTGCTGAAGCAATCCGAATCTCGGCGCCATGATAAGTTGTCAACATATTACAAAGTAACGAAACTGATTTCATGCTTCGTGCAAAACCAAGCTGCATAATGGTTTCAGCATCAAACATATGAAGTGTTCCCAGTTCATACTTTTGTTTTAGATATGCATAATTCCCATTTGCCGTCTGTTCAGCTTTCCTTCGCAATGTTTGTATATACTGCTTTTGTCGCTCCTCCCTGGACATTGCTTTTATACTCGCATTTTGAATATGGTTTTTTTGTTTTTTGACTACTGTACGATTTTTTTTCTGAATCGCCTCTTCAAACGACATTTTCTGTCCGGCAAAAGCATAGACTGCCAATGCCAGAACAAACACCAACACGCTATAGAGGATTACTTTTGTGGTTTTTTTTGATTTCACAATTATGCTCCTTTTAAAAAATATTCAATCCAGTGACACTCGTCCTATTTTTCGTCAAAAATCGCTCACCCGCCAACATTTTATACCCTTGCATTATTCACGTCTTTTCGTGTCCGTTCATAGACTACCCTTTTACTTTTTCATTTTTTACTTCACAGCTTAGCGTGACGCTTTTTCTCCTATTTCTTTTGACTAATTTTCATCAAAATCCATGCGTTTTTTTTAATATTTTATCACAGATATGATATATGACTTTCATAGCGATCACCCGGATTCATGCAACTGCCTAATCAGGCACCAGCTTGCTTGGCGCTCATTTACTAACGTGACTAATGTCACCAAGTCCTTCCGTGGCTTTTTGAGCAGCGTATC
>JAIORK010000023.1 GCA_021108215.1 bacterium
TATGATTTTATCCTAACAAGCCTTTCTCCGTGAGCTCTGTGCACTCCGTGGTGAATGTTTTTATGCCTTTACCCTCGATTGATTTTGCCTTTCTCCGTGCACTCCGCGTCTCTGTGGTGAGTCGCTCTTGAATTCACATCATCAAATCCACCAGTGCAATCATCCGGTTCAGCCTTTCATACATCTCCTTCCTGTACCGCGTATCCCGCCTGCGCTTCAGGCGATCCTTGAACTCATGCAAAGCCAGATGCAGGACATTGATGTCAACATGGTCAACCTCCAAAACCATTGGAATCGAAGAACGGAGTAATTGCATAAATCACCTCGTATGAATCTGTTTGCTTAAAAGGTATACCTGATATATCACGATGTCAAGTATAAAATGTGTTACAAGATATACCTATGAAGAAAAAACAGACCATAAAGAAGAGTGAGTTTATCAGTGTCCGTATTTCTGAAGACTCTAAAAAAGCCCTCCAGAAAATTGCCGCCAGGGAAGACCGCTCCATCTCCTGGATCGTCGCCAAAATCATAGAAGACCACCTCAAAAAGAAATAATCCTCAATTGTTCAATTATCGTAGGGGCGCGATGCATCGCGCCCAAGGTGAATAAATCCACATCGTGATTATCGAGTTGGTTAGTGAGATTGCTGAACTAGTCGAAGTATCAGTAGATTACTCTACATAAAACAAGCATTTTTCCTGGTGGAGAAGCACATAAAAATGTACAATTTGGAGGTTGGGGGTATATAAATCAAAGTATCTAAAGATAATAATAAATACAAAAAGGAATATCATGGTAAAAGCAAAGAAAACCACTACCAAGCAAGAACCCATCGAAAAACAGCTCTGGAAAGCTGCTGATAAGTTAAGAAAAAATATTGATGCTGCTGAGTACAAGCATATTATATTGGGCCTGATTTTCCTTAAATACATTTCCGAGGCATTTGAAGCATTGCATGATGTTTTGAAAAAAGGCAAAGGCGAATATAAAGGTGCTGATCCGGAAGATAAAGATGAATATAAAGCGGAAAATGTATTCTTTGTCCCACCCTCGGCACGCTGGAGTTTTTTGAAATCCCATGCCAAACAACCCACCATTGGTAAAACCGTAGATGCTGCCATGGATGCCATTGAGCGGGAAAATCCCTCCCTCAAAGATGTATTGCCAAAAGTCTTTGCCAGAGGCAATCTTGATCCAACCAATCTCGGAGGGCTGATTGATTTAATAAGTAACATTGCCATGGAACACGCCAAAGCCAGGAGCGCGGATGTTTTGGGACATGTGTTCGAGTACTTCCTGGGTGAATTTGCTCTGGCAGAAGGAAAACAGGGTGGGCAATTTTATACACCGCGAAGCATTGTTGAATTATTAATCCAGGTGCTGGAACCTTACAAAGGTCGTGTGTTTGATCCGTGCTGTGGATCAGGCGGCATGTTTGTCCAATCAGAAAAATTTGTGGAAAACCACAAAGGAAAAATCAATGACATCTCCATATACGGTCAGGAGAGCAACCATACCACCTGGCGTCTGGCAAAGATGAATCTGGCTATTCGAGGGATAGATAGTTCGCAGGTTAAATGGAACAACGAAGGTTCTTTTTTAAATGATTCCCACAAAGACCTGAAAGCGGATTATGTAATCGCCAATCCGCCCTTTAATGACAGCGACTGGAGTGGTGATTTGCTGCGCAAAGACGGACGCTGGAAACACGGCGTACCGCCTGGCGGAAATGCCAACTATGCCTGGATACAGCACTTCTTATATCACCTGAGTCCGCGTGGTATAGCCGGGTTCGTATTGGCCAAAGGCTCACTCACATCCAAGACATCCGGGGAAGGCGATATCCGCAAAGCGTTAATCGAAGCCAGGCTGGTGGACTGTGTCGTCAATCTGCCTGCCAAGCTTTTTCTTAATACGCAGATACCGGCGAGTCTTTGGTTTTTACGTAGGGATAAGGTAGGGGCAAATAAACATTTGCCCTCACAAAACCGTACTGATGAAATCCTCTTTATCGATGCAAGAAACGAAGGGCATCTTATCAATCGCAGAACCAGAGAATTATCCCATGAAGACATAAATAAAATCGCAGATACCTATCATAAATGGCGGGAATCTACACATGAAAAAAAATTAAAGGTAGGGGCTCAAAATATTGAGCCCCTACAAAAATATAAATATCAGGACATAAAAGGTTTCTGCAATTCCGCTTCCATTGACCGCGTCCGCGAACTTGATTATGTCCTCACCCCCGGACGCTATGTAGGACTGGCAGAGGAAGAAGATGACTTTGATTTTAAAGAGCGCTTCACAACACTCAAAAAAGAATTCAAAGAACAGTTAAAAGAAGAAGAAAAGCTAAATGCTCTTATATTGGAGAATCTGAAAAAGGTGAAACTGGGATGAGAGAAAGTGAAATCATAGAATTAAAAAAATCAACATCTGAGTTGAAAGAAGCTGTTATTTCCATTTGTGCCATGCTTAATCAACATGACAAAGGTACAGTGTATTTTGGCATTAATGATGTTGGCACTGTTGTAGGTCAGCAAATCGGAAAGTCAACGATCAAGGATATTTCTAAAACCATTGGCGATCATTTGGAACCTAAAATTTTCCCGGAGATAATGAAACAGACTATTAACGGCAAGAAGTGCATTGTTGTCAATGTTAGCGGAGCTGATCATCTTTACGCTGCCTATGGACGCTTTTATCTGCGTGCAGGTGAAGAAGATAAAAAGCTTTCAGTTGCAGAATTAAGACGGCTTGTTGAAAAGAGAAATCATTATGTGTATTCATGGGGTGGCGAAATTTCGGAAGCGTCTCTAGCTAAAGCAGCGCCCTCAACCATTCGGGAATTTGTTAAAAGAGGGCAGGAGGCCGGGCGGATTAGTTTTTCTTTTGATTCTGTAAAAAGTGTCCTTCAAAAGCTGAACCTGGTTAAAGGACAAAAATTGCTTAATGCCGGTCAGGTGCTTTTTTGTAAAGATAATCGTGTCGAAGTGCAGGCCGCTGTTTTTGCCGGTAAAGATAAAATAACATTTCTTGATATTCAACGTTTTAATGGCACGCTTTTCGAACTTATTGAGAAATGCGAGCTCTACGTGAAAGAGCATATCAACTGGCGGGCAGATCTTTCTGGTAGTAAAAGAATTGAAATACCCGAAATTCCCGTGCGTGCTATTAAAGAAGCGATTATTAACTCGTTGTGTCATCGTGATTTTACCAATCCAAAGAGCAACGAGATTGCGGTCTATAAAGATAGGATCGAGATATTTAATCCCGGCCAATTTCCTTATGAGTATTCGCCAGAAGATTTTATCAAAGGCACAGAAGCCAGTCTTCCGCGCAATCCATTAATCGCCGAAACACTGTTTCGCTCAGAAGATGTAGAAAAGTGGGGCTCAGGGCTTAAGCGTATTAGCCAGGAATGCAAAGCTGCAGGAGTCAGGGTTATTTTCGCGAAAATTAAAAGCGGCTTTACTGTGACATTTTTTAGACCGGAAGCTGGATCGTCGGGTAAGAAAGACGATCACATTAAAAAAAGTTCGGTGAAAAGTTCGGTGAAAAGTTCGGTGAAAATAATCAAGCTTATTAAAGAGGATAATCAGATCACTATTCCAGTTATTGCAGAAAAAGTAGGACTGACTACCAGGGCAGTAGAAAAACAGATTAGTAAACTGCAGGCCAAGGGCATTATCCGCCGTATTGGCCCAGATAAGGGCGGACATTGGGAGATTGTGGGATGAGGGAGTGGAAAGAATGTAAATTAGTCTCACTAACTACCAAAATCGGGAGCGGTGCTACACCACGTGGTGGTAGCAATGCGTATAAAGAAAGTGGGATATCATTAATACGTAGTCAGAATATTAATGATTTTAGTTTTTCTACATCAGGATTAGCATTTATCGATGATAACCAAGCTGAAGAATTAAATAATGTTACTGTGGAAGAAAAAGATGTATTGCTGAATATAACAGGTGACAGTGTCGCTCGATGTTGTATTGTACCTCGCCAAATCTTGCCTGCAAGAGTTAATCAACATGTTTCTATTGTAAGGTCAGATCCGTCGGAAGTAGATTATAGATTTATTTTTTATTATTTAATATCAATAAAAGAGGAATTACTATCGCATTCTGAAATCGGGGCGACAAGAAGAGCTTTGACGAAGGGGATGATAGAAAGTATTCAAATTAATCTCCCCCCTCTCCCCGAACAACGCGCCATCGCCTCAGTACTTTCCAGCCTGGATGACAAAATCGATCTCCTCCATCGCCAAAACAAAACCCTCGAATCCATGGCTGAAACGCTTTTTAGACAGTGGTTTATTGAGGCTGCGCCTCAAGAGGGGTGGGAGGAGAAGCCGTTAACATCGATAGCGGAATTTTTAAATGGAATAGCGTGTCAAAAATATCCGCCCATGAATAAGGTT
The DNA here is from genome assembly GCA_021108215.1 of bacterium. NCBI lineage: Bacteria > bacterium. Next base: position 4,431 of record JAIORK010000023.1, read on the forward strand.
GATAAGCTACCGGTATTGAAGATTAAAGAATTACGAAATGGTATTTCAGATGATTGTGATTGGGCTACCTCAAATATTAGTCCAGAGTATATTGTGAAAAATGGAGATGTGATTTTCTCGTGGTCAGCGTCCTTGATGGTTAAAATATGGGATGGTTCTGAATGTATATTAAATCAGCATTTATTCAAAGTAACATCGGTGAAATATCCCCAATGGCTTTATTATTTGTGGTGCAAGCATTATTTAGAAGAATTCATCACTATATCTTTAAGTCATGCGACTACTATGGGACATATAAAACGAAATGATTTAGAAAACGCTATGGTTTCAGTTCCTGATAATGAAATATTGGCGAAAATGAGTGGAATAATTAGTCCTTTAATAGATAAGATTATTGGAAATAACAAACAAATGAAAAGTCTTGTTGATATACGAGATTCTCTGTTACCGAAATTAATGAGTGGGGAAGTTAGGGTGAAAGTATGAAAGAAAAGATGGCAGATCATACAAATTCGCCACGAACCGTAGAGACGTTGCATCCGGCATGCGCCGGACAAGTAGGGGTTCAAAATATTGAACCCCTACGAATACTGAACCGCAATTTGACAATCCGATGGTAGGGGCGCGATGCATCGTGTGCCTACGGAAATGAATTGATTATGACATTAAATAATTCTGTGGTTCATCATCGCAGATCAATCCGGTTAAAAGCGTATGATTATTCGCAGGCCGGGTTGTATTTTATAACTATTTGTTCCTATAAAGGTGAATGTTTGTTTGGGAAAATTGATAATGATGGCATGGTTTTAAATGAGGTAGGAGAAATTATAAATGATGAATGGATTAAATCACAAACCATTCGCAAAGAAATTGAAATGGGTGTATTTGTGATTATGCCAAATCATTTTCATGGGATTGTACGCATAGTAGGGGCGAACGGCCGTTCGCCCCTACAAGAACCGCGAATTCATATGGGTGCAGCCACATTATCCTCGTTGGTCGCTGGTTTTAAATCAGCCTGTACAAAAAAAATCAATCAAATTCGCAATATGCCAGGGGTGCCTGTCTGGCAACGCAATTATTATGAACATGTTATCCGCGATGAGGAATCACATCGAAATATTTCCGAATACATAATAAATAATCCTTTGAAATGGAATGATGATGAATATTATGAAAAATAAAACCCAGTTGATCCGCAACAGCACAGCAGAGTTTCTGGTTTTCACCAGCCAGACAGGGGAACAGAGCATCGAGGCCCGATATGAGGCTGAAACCGTCTGGCTGACCCAGAAGCTTATGGCTGAGTTGTTTGATGTGGATGTTCGAACGATTAGTGAACACTTTAAAAACATCTTTCAAAATGAGGAATTAGAGGAAAATGCAGTATTCTGGAAATTCCGGAATACTGCTGCTGATGGCAAGCAATACCTAACCCAATTTTACAACCTTGATGCCATTATTTCAGTAGGCTATCGGGTTAATTAGGCCGAATTTGTAGGGGTTCAATATTTTGAACCCTGCGAATATACTGAGAAGGAAGACAAAGATGACAACTAAAATAACCGAATCTGAGATCGAGAAATTCGTCATTACGCTTCTGGAAAAGCAGGGCTATGAATACATTTATGGTCCTGATATCGCTCCTGACAGCGAGACACCGGAGCGGGAGAAGTTTGAGGATGTTGTACTAATTGATCGGCTGAAAAGTGCGGTTAGCAGGATTAATCCAATAATTTCTCAAGACAATCAAGAAGATGCGATCAAACAAATCCTTAGACTCAATTCCCCGGAACTTATTACCAATAACGAAGCTTTTCACCGCCTGCTGACCGAAGGTGTCAATATCAGCAAACAAGAAGGCGGCTATAACCGGGGAGATTATGTTTGGCTAATTGATTTCAAAAATCTGGCTAACAATGATTTTTTAGTGGTGAATCAATTTTCTGTTAAAAATTCATCCCCTTTAGGGGACCGAGGGGCTACAAAACGGCCGGATGTTGTGCTTTTTGTGAATGGACTGCCTTTGGTGGTTATTGAACTTAAAAATCCTGCTGACGAACATGCTACTGTTAAATCAGCTTTTAAACAAATCCAGACCTATAAAAATACCATTCCAGCTCTTTTTACTTACAACAGCTTTACTGTTATTTCCGATGCTTTGGAAGCCAGGGCTGGAACCATTTCGTCAGACTTCAACCGCTTTATGTTTTGGAAGACATCAGACGGTAAGGTTGAGGCATCTCTTCTGATCGGACAATTGGAAACATTGATTAAAGGTATGTTGGATACAAAAACTATACTTGATCTTATCCGCTATTTTATTGTTTTTGAAAAATCCAGGAAAGAAGACAGAGAGACCGGAATTATTACGATACAGACAATCAAAAAGTTAGCTGCTTATCATCAATATTATGCTGTGAACCGCGCAGTTGAATCCACGCTGCGTGCGTCCGGTTTTGTAGGGGCGAATGATTATTCGCCCCTACGGGTTATGGAATCACCGGAAAGTTACAGCGTCCCAGGTGTCAGTCAACAACCTGAGGGTGATCGCAAAGGCGGAGTTATTTGGCATACCCAGGGCAGCGGCAAATCGCTGTCCATGGTTTTTTATTCCGGTAAAATTGTTTTGGCTATGGATAATCCTACTATTTTGGTCATTACTGACAGGAATGATCTGGATGATCAACTCTTTGATACCTTTGCCGCTTCCAGGCAATTGCTTCGTCAGGAACCGGTTCAGGCTGAAAATCGTGACAACCTTAAGGATTTATTAAAGGTAGCGTCTGGCGGAATTGTGTTTACCACCATACACAAGTTTCAGCCGGAAGATGGCAATGTCTATGAAAAATTATCAGACCGGGAAAATATTATTGTTATTGCAGACGAAGCACATCGCACACAGTATGGTTTTAAAGCCAAGACCATTGATGACAAAGATGAGCAGGGAAATGTAATCGGCAAGAAAACAGTCTATGGTTTTGCCAAATATTTGCGAGATGCCTTACCAAAGGCAACCTACCTGGGTTTTACCGGCACACCGATTGAGAAAACAGATGTGAACACACCGGCTGTGTTTGGGAATTATGTAGATGTATATGATGTGTCTATGGCAGTCGGAGATGGTGCCACTGTCAGGATATTTTATGAGAACAGGCTGGCTAAGATTCATCTGAGTGAGCAAGGCAAAGAGTTGGTCGCTGAATTGGACGATGATCTGGAAAAGGCTGATCTTTCAGATACACAAAAAGTTAAAGCTAAATGGACGCAACTGGAGGCATTGATAGGCAGTGAGGACAGAATCAAGCAAGTCGCGCAGGATATGATCGCACATTATGAGAAGCGCCAGAGCGGATTTGATGGTAAAGCCATGATTGTGACCATGTCCCGACGCATTGCAGCTGATTTGTATGAAGAAATGATTAAAATAAAACCTGATTGGCATCATGCTGATTTGAAAAAAGGCACACTCAAAGTGGTCATGACAGCGGCATCTTCTGATGGGCCAAAGATGGCCAAACATCATACCAGTAAAGATGAACGCAGAGTATTGGCAGAGCGAATGAAAAATCCGGAAGATGAACTCAAAGTTGTTATTGTGCGGGATATGTGGTTGACCGGATTTGATGCGCCATGTCTGAAAACCTTGTATATTGACAAACCCATGAAAGGCCACAATCTTATGCAGGCCATAGCACGTGTTAACCGTGTGTATAATCAAGTGGAAGGTGGTCTGATTGTTGACTATCTGGGTATTGCCTCTGATCTGAAAAAAGCACTCTCGTTTTATTCAGATAATGGCGGGAAAGGTGATCCGGCCATTACCCAGGAACAGGCAGTTCAAAAAATGCATGAAAATCTGGAAGTGGTCGCTCAAATGTTTCATGGTTTTGCTTATGAGGATTATTTTGATGCCGACACCGGCAAAAAACTGACGATGATATTGGAAGCAGAAGAGCATATTCTTGGTCTGGAAAACGGCAGGAAACGCTATATTGACGCTGTGGCTGCTTTGTCCAAGGCATTTTCAATTTCCGTACCGCATGAACAAGCCATGGATGTGAAAGATGAAGTGGGGTTTTTCCAGGCAGTTAAATCACGTTTAATTAAATTTGACCGGGAAGATTCCGGCAGAACAAATGAGGAAATTGAAAGTGCCATCCGGCAGGTGATTGACAAATCACTGGTCACTGACCAGGTGATTGATGTCTTTGATGCAGCCGGCATCAAGAAACCGGATATCTCCATCCTCTCCGAGGAATTTTTGTTGGAAGTCAAAAACATGCAACACAAAAATATTGCCATCGAAGTATTGAAAAAACTCCTGAATGATGAAATCAAAGGAAGGCTGCGGACAAATCTGGTGCAAGGCAAGTCCTTGGCCGAGATGCTGGAAAATTCCATCAAACGCTATCATCAAAAAATCATTACGGCCGCTGAAGTTATTGAAGAACTCATTGAGATCAGTAAGCATATAAAAGAAATGGAAAAAGAACCTGAAGAACTGGGTTTGTCAGCTGCTGAATATGCCTTTTATACAGCCATTGCCGACAATGACAGTGCCAAAGAAGTCATGCAAAAAGACAAACTAAGGGAATTGGCTGTTGTGTTGTTTGAGAAAGTGAAGGCCAATGCAGCAATTGATTGGACTATAAAAGAGAGCGTGAAAGCCAAGTTGAAAGTGATTGTGAAAAGAACCCTGCGCCAATTTGGCTATCCACCGGATATGCAGAAATTAGCGACTGAGACCGTACTTAAACAGGCGGAATTGATTGCAGAAGAATTGACTCGTTAATGGTACGGGACATAGTTGGCGCCGGAATTCGAATATTCGAATAAGCATTTTGAAAAAATGGCCTTCGGGAATAAGTACCAATGTCCCCATTTTTTCAGTTTTTTGATTTAACAAGGAGGTTTTTAGATGAGGTCAAAAATTGCCTTAGTCGTTTTTCAAGGGGAAGTCAGGATTTTATTAAAAAAGGGTATGCGTTGAACTGATGAAAACTGTGAAAGTTGATCTGCATTGCCATTCATCCCATAGTGATGGTGAGTGGCGTCCTGACAAGATTGCCCAAGTCTGTGCCGTCACAGGCGTGAAATATGCGTCCCTGACAGACCATAACACATTGGATGGATTGGACGCTTTCGAATCGGCGTGTGACCGTAATGGTATCGGTTTTGTCAGCGGTCTTGAATTGACAGCACGGTATGGCAGTAAAGAAATTCATCTTCTCTGTTACGGCTTTGACAAGGAGGACGCATCCCTCAGGGAAGCGGTAACCGCCATTAAAGAGAGCCTCTTACCAAATAGAACTATCCATGCAGTGGCAGGACCAAAAGAATTGGAAAATCTGATACAGACCGTTCATGAGGCCGGTGGAGTAGTCATCTTGGCCCATCCTTTCCAGACAGAACCTGATCGTCCCAAACTTGAATCACTTATCGCTGATCTTGTTGAACACGGCCTGGATGGAATCGAAGTCTATCATTCTCAATCCACTTCCGAACAACAGGAAATTTTACATGCTTTAGCGAACCAATACCAATGTGGGCTCTCTATAAATAGAGAGCGGGGGTTCGGGGGCGAAGCCCCTGAATCGGATAGGAGGGGCCGGCAAAACGCATCGGCGTTTGCGTCGGGGGAACCTATGGTTCCATCGAAAGCTCTGCTTGTCTCTGGAGGAACGGACCACCATGGCTATTCAGGGAGTACAGGACCCGAAGTCGGCGTTGACATCCCGGAAGATGAATGGCGAACGTTCCGAGATTGTTTGCTCAAACAGCGCAAAATGAGCAGAAAAAAACCTTCTGCCCATGCTGCTAACACGCAAAGCGCTTCGTCTTCCGCAAATCCAACCAATAAAACTCGTCTCTTTATCTGGATGATAGCACCCGCTTTGGCTGCCGTATTCCTTTTCATCGTAGCCCTGTTCGGAATATTTCTGCCGGGATATGAGAAGGGGTTAATGGACCGAAAGCGGGAGATGATTCGGGAATTGACAAACACGGTATGGAGCATGCTTGATGAGGCGGATAATAAAATCAGATTGGGTCGGATATCTCCGTCGGATGCGCGTGCACAAGTGATCGAAAGGACACGTGCGCTGAAATATGGCAAGGAAGGAAAAGATTATTTCTGGTTGCAGGACCTGACACCACGGATGATCATGCATCCTTACAGGAGTGACCTTGAGGGTCAGGATCTTTCAGACTTCAAAGACCCCCGTGGTACATACATTTTCAAAGTTTTTGCAGACAAAGTCCGAACCGACGGTGAAGGGTATGTTGATTACGTCTGGCAATGGAAGGACGATCCTTCCAGACTGGAAGCAAAAGAGTCGTACATCCGGCTTTTCAAACCTTGGGAATGGGTGATTGGAACAGGACTCTATATGCATGACGTTCACAAAGAGATCAAGACGTTGCAAATGAGGATTGTCTCTGCCATGCTTGTGATCATTGCCGTATTAATCCTTCTACTGCTCACCATGCTGCGTGGAGGGCTGAGGACCGAGCGCATGAGATTGTTAGCAGAACGGCGACTGAAAGAATCAAACGAACGCTACCTCTCTCTGGTTCAGGCCGCAACAGAGGGCGTCCTCATTGTAAGAAACAACCGATGTGCCTATGCGAACCCCATCTTCCTCCAATTTATTGGGTGCGATTCTGAAGAATTGGGATTACTCGACTGGCGTGAACTTTTCCCGCGGATCTCCACCCAAGAATTTTCTACGTTGAAGACTGATGCAGGGACCTATAGGGACACATTTCTTCGGAGACGGGATGCTACAGACCTGCCTTGTCGAATGACACTCAAGGGAATATCGGAAAACCATTCTGGAAATTTTGTCATACTCGTCCGCAAGTCAGAAGATACCAGTGCGTCATCAATGCCTGATTCAAGCGGACTATTAAAAAGGTTATTGAACCTGCCCTCAGCGATTGCGGAGGATGTATCACGGAAAATAGTACAGGCGTCATCGACACCCCAGGTTATCACCCTTTGTGAGCGGACACCGGAGATGGTTCATTCCATGCTGGAAAGTGGAGCATCTCCTTCGGCCATAACGATGATGATTTCCTCGATCACCGACTCTGCGACAATTAAATTCATAGAACTGGCACAGGCGAATTTGGGGCCAGCCCCTGTCCGTTTCGCGTTTGTGGCCTTGGGCAGTCAAGGACGCAAGGAGCAGACCCTTTTTACAGATCAGGACAATGCTATCATTTATGAATCGACTGTGCATAGTAGTGACACACAAGTAGCTAGTTACTTTGCAGCTTTAAGCGGACAAGTCTGTGACAATTTGGAAAAGTCGGGTTTTCTCAATTGCAAAAGCTTTGTCATGGCCAACAATCCGAAGTGGTGTCAACCCTTGGAGGTATGGAAAGGATACGTGACGGATTGGATCACAAAAGCCGAAGAGAATGACATCATGCAATTCAACATTGTTTACGATTTTCGCTGTATCGTTGATGAGTCGGAGATGATTCAGCAGCGTCTTCGAGAGCATATCCAGGAGCAGATCAGAAAAACACCAAGGTTTTTAATGCAAGTTGCAAGAAATGCCCTCCTTTATAAATCGCCTACCCGGCTTTTCGGTAACATTGTGACAGTGGGAGGTTCAAAAGAGAAAACAGGACAGCTTGATCTAAAGGCCGTCATGATACCTGTTGTCAGTTTTACCAGGTTGTATTCAATCCAGAAAGGGATTTCATTCCCATCCACCCAGGAACGGTTATCGGCAATGTCCGACCAGGGCGTGATTCTGCCATCCCAATTTCACGATATCCTGACTGTTTTTGAAGCTCTGACAAGGCTCAGATTAAGATATCAGGTTCAAACAATCCACAAAGGTAGAGCACCTGATAATTTCATAGATCCATCCTTGCTTGGTCATGTTGATGAAGCTGTACTTAAGGAATGTTTCAAGGAGATTGACATGATCCAGGAAAGGATTAGGTTGGATTTCTTGGGCGGGGAAACCATATAATCTTGGGGAGGACGCGTGGGATACGGGACGTAGTTCGGTGATACGGTTATAGGCGACACTATGCTTTGCGAAAGGCAAAGGGGAAAGGGTGTCAGGAATAGTTGGTTAAAGGGTATTTTTGGGGTGCACAAGAGTTTGTATACATTCAAAAAAGGATGCCAACAAACTTACATGGATTTCCGTTTTTATCCTAGTAGTTTTGCGACTTCTCCGAGCCCTCCGCCGGTTCTGGGATTCAGCGGATTAGATATCAGAGAGCAGGATGTCCTCCGTGGTAAATGTTTTTAAAAAAGCAAAAAAATCTTACCACGGTGTTCACGGTGACCACGGGGAAATCAACTGCTTAAATCTTCTGTAGGGTTAAACGCAAAAAATAAGATCATTGGTTTTTCTGCCTTTGTGATTTTATCCTAACAAGCCTTTCTCTGTGCCCTCCGTGCCTCAGCGGTGAAAGTCTTTATTGTCGGTGCCGGAGTTCGAATGTTCGAATAAGCAATTCAATATCAATTCCTCAGTAATAGGAGACATCGTGATTTTTCCCCAAGACAAGGCAGGTAAAAATTTGATCGTGTGAGTTGACGATTTTACTACAATGAGTATAAAATAATGAAAACTTATTTTAAACGTATACAGCAAAGACCGGTTTGGTCGGGCAATCGTTTAAAAACTTAGGAGGATGTTATGCAAAAGGCAATTATTGTTTTAGCCGGGGTGTGTTTGTTGGCTATTTCCGGGTGTGCCAACCTGAATTTATCCGGAGCGGGAGAAATCGCCGGAGTGGCGCTGGGTGCCACCGTTGATCCGCTTAATAAAAGCGCAAATCTTACCGGTGGGAAAACAATTAAGGTTGGAAATACCGAAACCCGTGTCAACACTTCGACGGATGGCAGCGGGGTAAGCACGGATGCAGATGTAAAATACCACATGGACACCAACAAATAATCACACTAGCATTATCCCAAAAATCACAGCGCAGATATAGGTTATCTGCCTGTGGTTTTTTATTTTGTTTGCAGCCGGAACGTATTTGATTTAAGCACTTAAGCATAATTTTCAGGAGAGTGTACCATGGCATCAGACCAGGATTTTGTGGATTTTATTGTGGACCAAATAATCAACGCCGGGCGTATTACAGTGCGTAAGATGTTTGGGGAGTATGCGCTGTACAGTGACAACAAAGTCGTTGCCCTCATCTGCGATAACCAGGTTTTTATGAAACCAACCGCAGGCGGAAGAGCGTTTATAGGAGAGGTGATTGAGGCCCCGGCCTATCCGGGTGCCAAACCAAGTTTTTTGATTGAGGATAAGATGGAGGACCGGGAATGGATAAGTGAGTTGATCCGGATTACAGCCAGTGAATTGCCCGAACCCAAGCCCAAGCCGAAAAGTAAGAAACACAAGGTGACGTTGAAAAAAAGGTAATGGGTATAGCTGAATTTTGGAAACACCCTATCCAGCGATTGAAAAATGAGTGTGGGAAATCAGAAAATAATTTCGGCGTATCATCCCGCCCGCTTGACAAATATCATTAAACAAGCTATCTTTTCACCCCCGATCAAATTACAAAATAAATGCATGCGAGGTATTTGTGAATCCTCAGTTCATTGATCAAATCCAGTTGGAATTGAAAATTACACCGCAGCAAATACGGGTTACCTTAGGGCTTTTAGATGAGGGTTCGACGGTTCCGTTTATTGCCCGCTATCGAAAAGAAGCCACCGGCGATCTGGATGAAGTCGCGATTACGGCCATTCGTGACCGCTTTCATCAATTGGTTGAATTGGAAAAACGGCGGGAAGCCATTCTCAAATCGATCGTTGATCAGAAAAAAAATACTCCTGAATTGGAAAAAAAGATTAATACGGCTGTGACCTTGGCAGTATTGGAAGATCTTTATTTGCCCTACAAACCGAAACGAAAAACCCGGGCCGGCAGTGCCAAAGAAAAAGGGCTGGAGCCTTTGGCGGAAATTATTTTGAAACAGGATAATAGTGATATCCACCAATTGGCAAAAACATATGTTGATGAAGACAAGGACGTTGCGACACCGGAAGATGCACTGGCAGGTGCCAGGGATATTATTGCTGAGCGCATTAATGAAGATGCTGAAATACGCGGACAGCTGCGGAAGTTATTTGTCCATCAAGGCAAGCTGAGTGCGCATGTCATCAAGGGGAAGGAAGCCGCAGGGATCAAGTATCGGGATTATTATGCGTGGGAAGAATTATTAATCAAAATGCCGTCGCATCGCTTTTTAGCCATTCGGCGGGGGCGTGATGAGGGCTTCTTGGTTGTGAAAATAATCGGGGTTGAAGCTGCCGCGCTTACAAGTATTCGCCGGCGCTATCTTAAAAATTCACAGAGTGCGAGCGGCGAGCAGATGGAGCAAGCGTTGGTGGATGGCTATCAACGCTTGTTGAATGTGTCTTTGCAAATCGAGACCATGGTTGACTATAAAAAAATGGCAGATGCGCAGGCAATCGGAGTGTTTTCAGGAAATCTCAGGGAATTGTTATTAGCCGCGCCTTTGGGTCGGAAGCGTGTCCTGGCGATTGATCCGGGTTTTAGAACCGGCTGCAAAGTGGTCTGTCTGGATGCACAGGGAAAACTTTTGTTCAATTGCACGATTTTTCCGACCACAGGATCTGAGAAACAAAAGGAAGCCGGCAAGGTGATTACAGAGGTATGTAAAAAATATAAAATAGAGGCCATCGCAGTGGGGAATGGTACTGCCGGCCGCGAGACGGAAGCTTTTTTGCGAGCACTGGGATTGTCCATGCCGATTCTCATGGTGAATGAGAGCGGCGCCTCGATTTATTCAGCCTCGGAGGTTGCCAGAGAAGAGATGCCGGACCAGGATATTACGGTACGAGGTTCGGTTTCAATTGGGAGACGCCTGATTGACCCTTTGGCGGAATTGGTGAAAATTGATCCGAAATCAATCGGGGTGGGTCAATATCAGCATGATGTGAATCAAAAGGAATTAAAACAAAGCCTGGATGATGTTGTGCTCAGTTGTGTGAATGCAGTGGGTGTTGATGTCAATACTGCCAGCAAACAAATCCTGACCTATATTTCCGGATTGGGACCGAAGTTGGCAATTAATTTAGTCGAGTATCGCAATACGCATGGTGAGTTTGCATCCAGAAAAGAATTTAAAAAGATTCCGAAGTTAGGGGATAAAGCATTTGAACAAGCTGCCGGGTTTTTGAGAATATCCAATGCCGGTAATCCCCTGGACCGTACTGCGGTGCATCCGGAGCGGTACAAGCTGGTCGCGAAAATGGCAGCGGATCTGGGCTGTCAGGTTGAGGATTTGATTTCCGAAAAAGAATTGCGCGTCAAAATTGATTTGCAGCAGTATAGTTCAGAAGCAGTGGGATTACCCACTTTGAATGATATTATGGCGGAATTGGAAAAACCAGGCCGTGATCCGCGAAAAAAATTCGAAATTTTTTCATTTGCTGAGGGTATTCATAAACCGGCTGATTTGGAACCGGATATGATCTTGCCCGGATTGATCACCAATGTCGCTGATTTTGGCGCATTTGTCGATGTGGGTGTCCATCAGGATGGACTGGTGCATATCAGCCAACTATGTGATCATTTTATTAAAGATCCGAAAGAGTATGTGAAAGTACAGCAACAGGTCAAGGTGAAAGTTCTGGAAGTTGACCTGCAGCGAGGACGAATATCCTTGACCATGAAGGGTTTGCCACAAATTGAAGGGAGCTAGTTCCAGAGGACAAGTTTTAGAATTAGTGCCAGCCACTTTTGGTAAAATAAATACACCTTAAATCAGATTATAAGTCGCGAAAAATTAACTAAAAATCAATAAATACAGATAATAGTTATACTTTTTGTTATTTTTTGACACTTTTTTGTTGAAAAGTTGATATTTTTAGTAGAAAAACAGTAATTAAAATAAATAAAAAAATGAAAGAAAAGATGTATTTATTGGTCATATAGAGTATGCAGATCACGAATGCTTAAAAAAAATTGTTAAAAATACAGAATATGATATATTCATAACAACTATTGTTTAGAGTATTCAATTGTTGTAGAAAAAATGTTCAGATTTCCGAACAGAAGCTGATACATGGCTTGAAAAACAATAGCATTATGCTATAATTTGGCACTTTTTACGGAGGAATGGGGTATATGGATAAGCAGTCAGTTATTAAGCAGGTCAATCATATTTTGATTGAAGATTTTGAGCTTGAGCCGAATTCGATTAAACCGGAAGCGAATCTGCGTGATGAATTGGGTCTGGACAGTCTTGATGGGGTTGACCTGGTGGTGGCACTGGAGAAAACGTTTCAAGTTAAGATTGATGAGATTGAAGCCAGAGAGATCGATACGGTAGAAAAAATCTACGCTCAAATTATTAAAAAAACTCAGAACTAATATATATGAAACAAACCCGGAACCAGTGGATGCAGCGGCAGCGGGGAACAGCACTGGGGCATTGGATTTTTTATAGTTTATTGAAAATTGTGGGCCGTGATTTTGCCGGAGTATTGCTCTACCCGGTTGCTTTCTATTTCACCTTCACTTCCTCAGCGGCCGTTCGTGCCTCGCAAAACTATTTAAACAAAGCTGCCGCCTTTTGGCAATGGCAGTCGGTACCCGGTGTTTTCGGACACTTTTTGGAATTTTCCCGGACATTGCTGGACCGGGCAGCGGTTTTTATGCAGACCGGCGGGACCTTTACATTTGAGTTTATCGGTGAGTCGTATATTCGTGAGGCCGTTGCCCGTGGCAAGGGAGTCTTGCTGGTCTCAGCCCACGCCGGGAATTGGGAGATTGCGGGGAATTGTTTACAAAAACGGCTTGATGTTCCGGTGCAGATTGCTATGTTCATGCACGGCAAAGATGCCCATTCGGTTCATTTGCCCAAAAGCAGCAGCGGCAAGCTGGGGATCATTAATCTTTCGGATGATGAGATGGCCGGGGTGGAGATGCTCCGGGCGTTGCGGCGCGGCGAGATTGTTGCCATGCATGGAGACCGGTTTTTTCCCAAGTCGCGGGTGCGCCGGGAAATATTTCTCGGGCATCCGGCAACTTTTCCGGAAGGCCCCTTTCAGCTGGCAGCGATTTCACAGGCTGCGTTGGTGGTTTGTTTTGCGATGAGAACCGGGCGGCGTCGTTATCAACTGGTTGCCGAACCGGCGGTGATAAAAAATCCGGCTGAAACCCGTGCAGGGTTTGTGAGTCAGGCCATGACGGTTTATGTGTGTGCTTTGGAGAAAATTATAAAGGCGTATCCAATGCAATGGTTTAATTGGTACGATTTTTGGAAACAGTAAAGAGGTGTTTACATGTATACCAAGTGGATGTCGGATTTTTCTAATGATGAAATTATGGCGGTTGCCAAAAAACCCGGTGCGTTGCTGACACTTGAACTCGAATTGACGCGAGCTTGTAATCTGGTTTGCAAGTACTGTTATGCCAGTTCAGGTCAATCGCTAAGCGGCGAATTGACCTATGCGGAATTGATCAAAGTGGTGGCTGAGGCGGAGGAACTGGGTGCGCGCCGGATTGTTATACTGGGCGGCGGGGAACCGCTGATCTATCCGCAGCTGCGTACGTTGATTGCCCATATCCGCAATACCGGGTTGGGTGTTGACCTTTTTACCAACGGGACACTACTGAATCGCGATTGGGCTGAGTTTCTTTTTTCCATGCAGGTTGCGGTCAATGTCAAATATAACAGCTTTGCACCAGCAACCCAGGATTATCTAGCCGGCCGGCCCGGCACCTATGCCGCGATTCAAGAAGCACTTTCCCATCTGCATCAGGCAGGGTATCCGGATAAGGAGCATCCGCTGGGAATTGAGACGATTATTTGTGCACAGAATGTAGATGAAATTCCTGAAATTTGGCAATGGGCCAGAAACCATCAGTATATTCCTTATATCGAAATGATGACACCTCAGGGCCGGCTAAGAGATTTTCCTAATCTCAATGTGCCATTGGAAAGAGTCCAACAGGTTTTCTTGGAAGTTCAAAAAATGGATAAAGAGCAGTTCGGGCATGAGTGGCCGATCACACCGGCTTTGCTGGGTGAGACCTGTCAGCGTCATCTGTATTCCTGCACGGTTGATTCTTTGGGTAATATCAGCCCCTGCCCGGGCGTGGATATCAAGGTGGGTAATGTCCGGGAGCAGTCTTTGGGCACCATCTTGAAAAACAGCCCGGTAATCAGCGATTTACGCAATATTCGCGAGACCATCAAGGGTGAATGCAAAACCTGTGAACATCATGCCATCTGTTATGGCTGCCGTGGTGCAGCGTATCAGTTGACTGGGGATTATCTGGCCACCGATTCGCTGTGTTGGAAAGTCACCAACAAAGTTGGAGACTTAAATACTTAAAACAGGGATTCCAATATGAGTTTGGAAGATTTTTTGCCCCACAAAAAACCGGCTGTTCTGATTTCGAAAATTGAGAGTATGGAAGACCGGGCGTGCGTTGTTTGTATGGACCCACCCGGTCCGGAGGCATCTCCTTTTTTATTGATTGAGGCAGCTGCCCAGGCAGTGGCAGCCATGTTGGGGAAATCTGAGCATGATAAAAAGCGTCCGCCGACAGAGGGCTATTTAGTGGCGGTGCGTAAGATGCGGTTTTTACATGATCTGGATCCGGCAAGGGATGTGCGCGTGGCTATCACTCAGGCGAGAAATCTTGATCCGTTTTTTTTATATGCAGCACGTATCACACAGGGAGACCGGGATGTGGCCCGGGGAACGATCACTCTCTATAAAAGGGAGGTGTGACATGATGCGGCGCCGATTAAATCCTGCTGCGCTTTCCAAGCTCAGTCATGTTATCACGCTGGATGTACGGTTTTCTGAGGTTGATTCTTTGGGCATGGTCTGGCACGGTAATTATATTCATTATTTTGAAGTAGCGCGTGAGGCCTTCGGAAAAAAATATGGGTTGGATTATACCAGCCTTATCAATGCCAAGCTGGTTGTACCGGTGGTGGAAGCCCAGGTTTTTTACCATTCACCCGGCAGGTTGGATGATCGCCTGGAGATCACGGCCTATTTTATCTATCATGAATCATCCAAATTGGAAATGTATTACGAGATTTGCCGTGCTTCGGACCGGATATTTCTGGCAGAAGGCAGAACCCTCCAGGTTTGTACCACACCCCGAGGCGAGCTCCTGATTACCAAACCTGCGTTGCTTCGCACATTCTACGACAAATGGGGACCGGATTTTAAATGACAGGATGTCGGATAATCGGCATGGGCGCAATCGCGGGATTGGGAAAAAACCGCATTGAAGTATTTGAACAATGGCGTCAGGGGAAGACCGCGATTAAATCCATGACGCGGTTTGATGCGCAGCGCTACCAGACCGGCCTGGCGGCCGAGGTGGACCCGGCGTGGGCGACGCCGGGCACAGCATGGATTGAAAGACTTACGCTGACAGCTTGTCAGGAAGCGTTGGCAGATGCAGGCCCTGAGTTTGCAGCGGTTGCTAAAACCGCACGTGTTTTATTTGTTCTGGCCACGACCAAGGGAGATCTCACGGGTATTGAGCAAGGTGTGCAGCATCCGGAGAAAACACCCGTCCACGCGCTCGCATTTATGGAAGCGGTTCGTCGCAGTCTGCCTTTTGCAGTTTCTTTCCGGGTGATCTCATTGGCATGTGCCTCCGGCGCTGCCGCGATTGCCCATGCATGTGAAGCTTTGCAAGCGGATGAGGCGGATGCAGCTCTGGTGGTTGGGGTCGATGTCCTGTCTGATTTTGTGCTCACCGGTTTTTCATCTTTAAAATCTTTGGATACGAAAGTTTGCCGTCCGTTTGATGCCGCGCGCCAGGGGCTTTCTCTGGGTGAGGCTGCTGCTGCTGTGTTAATTGCCGGACCGGGCAAAGCAACCACCCTTGCCACCCAGGGGCATGTGTTGGGGTGGGGATTGGCCAATGATGCGGTGCATCTGACAGCACCGGCACGCGATGGGCGCGGTCTGATCGCTGCCATACAAAAAGCGCTAAAAAAAGCAGAGGTCGAAAGGTCCCGCATTGGATACATCAATGCCCATGGTACCGGGACGTTGTACAATGATGCCATGGAGGGCAAGGCCATTGCAGCGGTGTTTGACCGCCAACGTGTTCCGGTTTCCACGATAAAAGGCAGTTGCGGACACACCTTGGGAGCAGCCGGTGTTTTGGAAACCGTCATGACAATGATGGCGCTTACGCAGAAACAAGCGCCGCCTACGGTTGGCTTGACCAATCCCGGGATTGAAGAGAAACTGGATTTTATTATTGATCAATCTCGTGAGCTATCCGATCTTGGGGCGGGGTTGTCACTTTTTGCCGGGTTTGGCGGGTTCAATGCGGCGCTTGTTTTATCTTTGGCCCGGAAGGGGAAGGATGCGGTTTGATGCTTATTTATTCTGCGGCCTATTGTACAAATAATGAAATCGGCAGGATGGGTGAAACCGGGAAAAAACTTTCGGAAAAGCCGGGGACACTCCCCAAATGGGCGCAAGTGTTTTCCAGCGTTTATGAGCGCTACCCGCGGCTTGATCCGTTTTCTCAGGGTGTTGCGATTTTAGTGGAAAAAATGTTGGGCCGGCCGCCTGTCAAAGAAAATATTGGCGTGGTACTGGCAACAGCAACCGGATGTCTGGAAGCGGATCAGGAGTATTACCGCAGCGCGGTGGCGTCGCCTGAACTGGCCAGTCCTAAATTATTTCCCTATACCCTGCCTTCGGCAGGTTTGGCTGAGGTGATGATCCGCTATGGGATGACCGGTCCTGCGTTGGTGATGTGGCAGGAAAAGGCATTGGCACCTATGATCAGTCAGATAAAACACTGGATTGAGAACCAAGAAATTGATTCGGGGATTATCGTATCGTGTGATATCGGTCTGTTGCACGGGATGGAAGGCTTCGCGCTTCACATCGGACCGGAGGTCCGGGACCAACCACTTTTGGACATCCGGGCCTATTCCACGCAAGATATGTTGGCCGCCATTTTGGCGGGAAAAATAGTGTCGAGAAATGATTGACGCAAGGAGAGACGAATGGAGCCATTGATACAGGAATTGAAAGAAAAAATTATTGTCACGTTCAATCTGGAACACATGACGCCTGACAAGATTGATCCTGAGGCACCGTTGTTTGTGGAAGGCTTAGGGTTGGATTCGATTGATGCGTTGGAACTGGCGGTGATGCTGGAAAAAGATTATGGCATCAAGCTTGAGGATATCACCGTAGGACGCAAAGTGTTCCAGTCCATACGCACGATTGCGGAGTATGTTACGCAGAAGCGTGGATGATCCCGGGAGCAGCGGAATGTCTAAACCAGACATCCCACTGCCAATGAATCAAGTCGCAAGTGTGGATTGGTTTTTTGCAGGAGCATGCCGGAGAGTGTTTTTTTGTTTTTAAATAATATAAAATCCGGCATAAGCGCATGGCCGGAAGGTGACCTGTCGCGGAAGAAGTTGTTGGAGAAAGGATCGCGGAGCTTGAGCAATTCCGAATTTCCGTAATTTTATTTTGCTTTTTAATTTTTTAACGTGGGGATATCTGATTATGAAGGATCAAATATGAACGAAAAAAATCAGTCGCAATTTATTATTTACCGAATCGCAACCGGTGAGACGAAGATTGATGTCCGGTTTCAGGATGAAACCGTTTGGCTGTCTCAGCAGTTGATGGCCCAATTGTTTCAAACAACAAAACAAAACATAAGTTTGCATATCAAGAATGTGATGGAGGAAGGCGAGCTTTCAGAACGAGAAGTTGTCAAGGATTTCTTGATAACTGCAGCAGATGGTAAATCCTATCGAACTAAATATTATAACCTTGATATGATTATTTCTGTAGGATATCGCATTAAGTCTAAAGTGGCGACACAATTCAGGCAATGGGCGACACGGCAATTACGGGAATTTATCGTCAAGGGCTTTGTTTTAGATGATGAGCGGTTAAAAAATCCTGATTTGCCGTTTGATTATTTTGATGAGTTGGCGCGCCGTATTCAGGATATACGCACGTCTGAGCGGCGGTTTTACCAGAAAATTACGGATATATATGCTACCAGTGTTGATTATGACCCTACAGAGGAAATGAGCATTGCGTTTTTTCAAACGGTTCAAAATAAGATGCACTGGGCCATTACCGGGCAGACAGCGGCAGAGATTATTCATTTCCGCGCGGATAGTAAAAAGAAGGATATGGGATTGACAAATTGGCGGGGAACAAAAATTCGTAAAAACGACACAGAGATCGCGAAGAATTATCTGAGTGAGGACGAGCTGGCAGCTTTAAACAATCTTGTTGAACAATATTTAATATTTGCGCAAGGACAGGCCATGCGGCGTGTTCCAATGTATATGGAAAATTGGATAAAAAAGTTGGATGGTTTTATGCATATCAATGAAAGAGAGATATTGACGCATGCGGGAAAAATATCTCATGAACTCGCGCTGGATAAAGCAGGAAAAGAGTACGGAATGTATGCTCGAAAAAGAAAGCTTGTTTATGATATGGAAGGGAATGATTTTGATGCTCTACTGGATAAGACAAAGCAGTTGACACATAAGAGCAAGAAAAAAGTAAAAAAGAAAAGATAAGAAGAATGCTAATGCCGTCCTATGATTTTGACAAAATTAAGTTTGCGACTGATGAACCGACGTTTAAGCGTGCGGTGGGTTTGTATACGAGCGGGAAAGTGACCGGCGTCGAACAGGTGGGCGGCGATTATTCTGCGATTGTTTTGGGAACGGTTCCTTATCATGTTCGTGTATCGGCACGCAGCTATCAACATGGCGATTGCACCTGTTATCTGGGAGAGCGGGATATACTTTGCAAGCATATCGTTGCTTTGGCAATTTATACGGTCATGGCTGGGAAAAAATTAAGCGATCATGATAAACAGCTTTCTTATCATATTGTGTGCAGCGGGCGGCGCGGGGTTTTCAAAGAAAACGAATTAACAAAAATTCGAAAAAACATTACTGACGCTGTTCAATGCATTAAGCCCTATCGCGGGTCATCACGAACATGGTTTGCAAATCAGGATTCTTTAGGTGAAGGGTGTCGTCGGTTGTCAACGATTGTTTCTGATTTTCCGGTCAGCATGCAAACAGCTGATGTTTTAGTTAAATTGCTCATACGTCTGGAAAAGAAAGTATGTTTTGGCGGTGTGGATGATTCGAATGGCATTGTCGGTGGTTTGGCAGGGGAGCTGGTGGCATTGCTGGAAGTATTTGTGAAAATTGATCCGCTCTGTATTCAAGCGTTTAAGCCGCTTTGCAGGAAGGAATCCTGTTTTGGTTGGGAAGAATCACTTGTCCGTATTTTTGATGAAGGTGGAATTTGATGCACACTGAAATTGCCATAACCGGTATCGGGGCAGTGACAGCATTGGGTGGCAGTGCGGCGGAAACATTCACCGCTCTGTTGGCGGGTAAACGCGGATTGGGAAAACTGGACCTGTTTGAGTCGCCACGCTACCGGGATATTCCCGTCGGACAGGTACGCTGCTTGCAGAATGCTGATTTACAGGTGAGTTCCTCGCGTACGGAGCAACTCGCGGCAAAGGCCTGCACTGAGGCGCTGCTTCAATCCGGCCACACGCTTTTAGCGGATCGGAAAAATCCTGAGCGCTGGGGTGTTTTTGCCGGTACCACGGTCGCCGGCATGTTGGCCACAGAAAATTATTTCCAGGCTGTCTGGTCCGGCCGGCCCGGGGATGCCTCGGTGCTGCGCCGGCACCCGTCATCCTCGCTCTCGCTTTTTCTTTCTAAAAAATTTAATATGCAGGGCTGGGTCACCACCCTTTCGACCGCCTGTTCTTCAGGTCTCAATGCACTGGTTTTAGGAGCGGAAATGATTCGGGCAGGACAGATTGATAAAGCCCTGGTGGTGGGTGCTGATTCTTTGGCTAGAATTGTTGTGAATGGGTTTGGCGCACTCCTGATTGTTGATGCCAAAGGAGCCCGCCCATTTGATCAGGACCGTCGCGGACTTTCTTTGGGAGAAGGCGCCGGTGCCGTGGTGCTGGAAAAAGCAACGGACATTTCAAGCGCATCAACCCGGTGTCTGGGATTCGTAAGCGGATGGGGTAATACCTGTGATGCCTATCACGCGACCGCACCGGAGCCGGAAGGCCGCGGTGCACAGGCAGCCATGGCCAAGGCGGTGGCAAAGGCGGGTTTGGCGTTGAGTCAGATTGATTATATCAATGCGCACGGAACCGGGACACCGGACAATGATCTGGCAGAGAGCCGGGCTTTGGAAAAATTGTTTGGCGCACAAGCGATACCGTTGGTTTCATCAACCAAAGGCGCTTGCGGACATACCTTGGGCGCAGCCGGTGCGATTGAAAGCGTGATCTGCGTGCAAACACTGCTGCATGATCAAATGCCGGGAACGATTGGCTGTCAACAACCGGATGGCAACCTGTTGCTGCAACCGCTGCTGACAACCCGGGGTCAGACAGTACACGCTGCAATGAATAATTCTTTTGGTTTTGGCGGGAACAATACCAGTGTGGTTTTTGAAAAAGGAGATCACTAGCATGTTGGGAATAGATGGCATAGGGTTTGTTCATGCAGCCGGGGTTGATTGGGAAGGTATTTGGCAGACTCTGGCAGACCCGCATTCCCGGAAAAGTATCAAGGTGCTGCCGGAAGGGGATGTGGAAGGTTTTTTTGTGCCGCCCTTGCCGCAACCCGCAGTACCCAATGGACGCCGTTTCAGTCCCTGGCTGAAAATGACATTGGCTGCCGGTCAATCAGCCATGCAAAATAGCACCGGGTCTTGGGAGGAAACTTCGCTGGGGGTTATCGGTGCGACATCTCTGGGATCGCTGCAGCATACGGCGGCATTTGTGGAGAACATGATTCGCAATCAGGAAGACGGACCGCAGCCGGCTAATTTTATTCTTTCGGTACACAATGCAGCCACGGCCCAGGTGGCGATCGCGCTCAAGGCAAAAGGTTATAGCAATACAGTGAGTCATGATGGAACTTCTTTTGAACAGGCATTGCTGATTGCCCAGTGTCAGGTGGCGCAGGAACCGGAATCCGGATTTGTTGTGTTTGGTGCGGATGAGTGGATCCCCTTGCTGCATACAGCACGCCTGGCAAGCTGCCGAAGGCGTCCCGATCTTCAACATCAATCCGGCTGGGGCAGGTGCGGGAAGCCGGACTTGGCAGGCAATTTTTCGCTGCCTGGCGAAGGTGCCGCAGCGTTGCGGGTCGGAAAGCCGCAGCCCGGACAGGTTTGTATAAAAACGGTTTGTTTGCGCTGTTTTGCAGCTATCGCAAATGACACCCAAGCCCGGGCCGCATGGGTCGAAGAAAGCATCCGTGCCGCCGGTCTGGGATGGGATGCCATTGATTTAATTATGACCCCGGACACAAAGTCGGGTATTCTGGAAACAATACGTGAAGCCGGAGACATTCCTCAGATGGCATGCGGGCAATGGCTGGGAACGTTTGACACTGCCAGTGCCTTTGTCATTGCGATTGCCGCAGCCTTGTTGAAAACGCCGGAGAAACGATTGGATATGCTTCCAAAGAAGTTGAGGACTATTTTAGTGATCAATGAAACCGCAAACCACAACTGCGCTGTCACCGTGGTGGGACGATGACGAAATATCATGGTGTGATGGCCGTCGCAGTGCTAAGTGCCATACTCGTTTTATTGGGGATGCCGTTCAAGGTGTTGGCATTATCCGGGCTTTTTGTGGTGGTGATTTTGATATTGGCAGCGGGATCGATTTTTCCGCAGATACAATTTTATTTGCCGGTGACAAACGGTATTCGTACTTCAGAAAAAGTGGTTAGCCTGACATTTGATGACGGCCCGGACAAAAGGGTTACCCCCGAGTTGCTGGAACTTTTAAAAACAGAAAAAATTCCGGCAGCTTTTTTTTATATTGGCCGGGCCTGTGAGGCCAATCCTCAGCTGGTTCGCAAGACAATGCAGGCCGGCCATCTGTTGGGCAATCACAGTTTTGGACATTTAACATATTGGGCGTTTTTACCGGCGGCAGGTATTCAACGGGAAATCGAGCAAGCCAATCAAGTGCTGTTTCGTATCACAGGACAGTTGCCGAAGTTTTACCGGCCGCCGTTTGGTGTGACCCGGCCCGGTCTGGGTGCGATTTTGAAACGTTTGGGAATGACATGCATCGGATGGCAGGTGCGGGCACTGGAGGGATTCAAGCCGGATCAGGAAAAAATTTTGCAGCGGATTGTCCGGGGCGTGCGTCCGGGGTCAATAATTATGCTGCATGAAAGTTATTATGGGCGTAAAGAATTTGATGCGGCGGCGGTGGTGGCGCGTACCCGCAAAATGATTGCAATCTTGCGGGAAAAGGGCTATCGTTTTGTGCGGCTTGATCAGTTGTTGGAGATCGAGAAAGGAAAAGAAGTATGAGAGTGATGCTGGCGAGACTCGGATGGATCGCGGGGGTGTTTTTTATTTTACTGGGACAAAGCGCAGCAGCCCCGACCGGAAAGATATTGAAAGATGGGACGCCTGCGTCTGCGCCTTCGGCAGCCTCGACCGGAGAAATAGTGAAAGATGGGACGCCTGCGTCTGCGCCTTCGGCAGAGGACATGCAGATGCTGGAAAAAATTCATCAGGCGACTGCGCAGATTGAGGCGCTCTCGGCAGATTTTCGTAGTGTCAAGCAGGTAGCTTTTTTAGAGGAGCCTGTTTTGACACAGGGGCGGATTTTTTATGCACGTAATCAGGGAATACGGTGGGAAATTTTAAAACCCTATCGCATTGCCTTGGTATATAACGGCAGCAATATGTACCATTATTCTGCTGCTTCGAATAACCAGTGGGAAAAACAGCCTGCTGATTCCGATTTGGTATTGCTGGAAGTCATGAAACAGCTGCAAGCCTGGTTTTCCGGAGAGGCTTTCGGGATGCATGATATGTATGTCATCAAAATTGTATCCCGTGATCCGGTGCGGGTGGTATTTGTGCCCCGGCATTCGGGAATGCGTAAAGTTTTGTCTGAACTGGAATTTGTTTTTGGCAAAGAGCTCTTTGTGGTGGAGAAGCTTAAGATCATGGAAGGCTCCGGCGATATGACCACGATTCATTATCAAAATATAAAAGTGAATCCTGAAATTGAGAAGACACTTTTTCAATGAAGCGTTTAAGTTGTTATGTGATTTTTTGTTTGTTGTTGATAAGCGGCTGTGCGACATGTCCGCATGTCCCGGATGAAAGCCCGGTTGCGGTCAGCTGGCCGGGGAGTTTTCAGGCAGACTATCTTTGGGAAGGTGATGTCGAAAATGTCAGTCTGACCGTCCAGCCCAAGCTGGTACGCTTTTATGTGCGCAATCAAACAGCTGTACGCATTCTGGCATTTAATTTTTTGGGTGCGACGATTTTGGATATGACGCTGCAACGATCAGATGCCGGAAAAATAAAGTGTATTTATCATATCGGTTCCGGCCATTCGCTTGCCAAGTGGATGGCAAAGATGACCGGGCAGCTTTTTTTTTCATGTCCAAAATGGCGGGGATGGCAGTGGCGGAGGGATGACTCTGTAAAGCAATCCGGCGTGCTAAAGACATTGGTTTTTACCCGTCGACAGCAGCAACGCCAATTAACAGTACATCAGGTACATATCGGTCCTGTGGCAGACACACTTTTTCAGAAAAAGCCCCGGGCAGTTCAGGAGTAATAATCGTGAAAACAATTGTTCAGGATGTAACCCAAGCATGTAAAAAAGTCATCACCCCGACGCCGCACACACATACCGGATCATTTACCTTTGATGCCGGGTTGCCGGTGTTTAAGGGACATTTTCCAGGCCATCCCATTGTGCCCGGGATTTATCTGCTGGAATGTGCGAGCCGGACATTTCAACGCGGCGAAGGAAAAGGTATGCGCGTTGTTCAGGTAAAGCAGGCCAAGTTTATGGCACCGGTCCATCCGCCGTGTGAAATACGTGTAAGCGTTTCCGGAGAATTCAC
This sequence comes from bacterium, assembly GCA_021108215.1. Lineage (NCBI taxonomy): Bacteria > bacterium. The sequence goes on from JAIORK010000023.1 coordinate 28,407, forward strand.
CGGAGAGTTGTGGAAAGTGGATTGCGAAATATATCAGAGTGAGACCGTGGCGATGACTGCACTTTTGGAAATAGCGGAAATGGAAGACACGGTAGCATAGCGCCTGTTTTTGCAGGGATGTCGTACTCCTATAGGATAAGCAATAAGGAAACAATTGTGAAAAAATTTTCTATAAAGTCAATAATCTCTTTGTATTTAATGCCGGTTTTCCTGTTTTTATCTATCGGAGCACAAGCACAAGAAATTGTGTTTTTTCCGGATAAGGATTTTCAGTTCCAACCACCGGCCGCAAATTTTCGGAGTATGCGTACGAGTTTGCGTACTTACTGGAATCATCAGGCACAGCATTTATTTGAACTCCAATTGGGTGATGGCTGGGGTTTGGTGCAAGGACCCACCTGGACGGTGGAAGGCCGGGCAGGGATCATAGCCCGGTTTGATACAAAGACAGCCTCTTTTTTTCTGGAGAATACTGATTTGATGGGCGGACTGGCTGCCCAATGGCAAGCCGGACCCGGGGTGTTGGAATGCACACTGTATCACCTGTCTGCCCATCTGGGCGGTGATGTGGTACAAGACGGCTTGCGTGAGCAGCGCAATGTGAGTCGTGAACAAGCTGCGCTGTTGTATTTATGGAACCCGCGGGAAACGTTGCGTATTTATGCCGGGCCGGAGGTTATTGTGCGCGCGGACCCGGCGTGGATGCGTGGGCGGACAAATTTTCAGTTCGGTGTCGAATGGATGCCGGCACGCTGGGTGGCTGCGGTACACTTGCTGGCTCACGGTGATTATGTAAAAGATACGCTTGATATTACCTGTATGACCGGATATGATCTTTCACCGTCTGGTGCCCGGGTGAAACAGGTCCTGAATATTTTTGTTTTTCGGGGACACAAACGGGCAGGTCAGTACGAAGGCGAGATTGAGACCGCCTGGGGTGTGGGGATTTATTTATATTGAATCATTCTTGTCTAAATTAAGTAATGCCGTAGGTGATAAAGCCTTCCAACCGGTTTGGTAACAGGGTTTAGGACAGTAATGATAGTGAGCAGGGTGTTGATATGCAGGAAAGCAGCATATATGAATTTCAGCTGGGGTATTTTGTGACGATGGCAGGATTTTTGCGATGAAAATTGCGGTTGCACTTTCCGGTGGTGTGGATTCCACGACCGTTGCCAAACGTTTGCTGGACCAGGGGCATGAGGTCATTGGACTTACTATGCAGCTTTGTCCTGATCTTTCAGGTATTCCGGCAACCCCTCAAGCAATGGCCAAGGCACAGCCTGGCTTGCTGGAGCACGATTGTGCGACTTGTGTCGCTCCGTGTGCCTGTTTAGACGGCAGGGCGGTCGCGCAATCGCTGGGCATTCAGCACGAACTGCTTGATTTTCGTGATCAATTCGAGACGCTGGTGATCAAACCCTTTGTTGATTATTTTTCGCAGGGAGTGACACCCAATCCCTGTGCTTTTTGCAACCAAGCGATAAAGTTCGGTATTTTGTTGGACCACGCTCTGGCACTTGGGGCTGATGCCATGGCAACCGGACACTATGTAGACCTGGACACTTCAACCGGCCCGCAGGTGCTCAAACGCGCCAGGGATAGGGCCAAGGACCAGACTTATTTTCTTTCGCTGGTGCCGCACCAGCGCTTTGAACATGTCATGTTTCCACTTAGCGAAAGCACCAAGCAGGAGGTCTCTGCGCAGGCACTCAAAACCGGTTTGGTGGCACAGCAGACCGGGACAAGCAATGAAATCTGTTTTTTACGTGAATTAAGTTATGTTGATTTTTTGCGCCACCGTGTTCCGCAGGCGTTTATTTCCGGAGACATTGTCGACTCGTCGGGCAAGAAACTTGGCAGGCATAACGGTCTTCCGCATTTCACTATCGGGCAGCGGCGGGGGATCGGGATTGCCGCGCGTCACCCGCTTTATGTGGTCAGTCTGAACACGCGGGAAAATCAGGTCGTGGTCGGGCCGGATGAGGAGCTTTTTATTACCTCGCTTACGATTCAGGACGTCAACTGGGCAGGCCCGCGTCCGGTACAGGAAATAGACGTGGCGGCAATGATTCGCTATCGGCAAGAACCCCGTTTGGCCAAACTGACGTTTACCGGCCGGAGCAATGCTTGTCTGGTTTTTGATCAACCGATTCGGGCGGTAACCCCGGGTCAGGTGGCGGCGTTATATCGCGAGGACAGACTTATGGGCGGCGGCATTATTCAATCCGCCGGGAGGGTGACATGAACCCGGCACGTGAAAAAACAGCTGAGCAGACCATTGTGCTGGTGGGCGCCGGTCCGGCGCATCTAACCGTTCTGGCCCGGATGGCCGCATTTCAGGCAGCCCCTATCCGGTGGGTCTTGATTGATGCCAATCTTTTTTATTTTGTTCCCCACATGACAGCTGAAGTGATGAGCGGTTTTTACGGATTGGATGATTTTCACATCGACCTTAGGATTTTGGCGGAAAAGAAACAGATTACGTTTATTCATGATGAGGTTGTTAGCTTGCTTCCACAACAGAAAAAACTGATGACAGCAGCCGGCCGGATGCTGGATTATGATCTGGTTAGCTTTGAGACCGGGGCTGTGCCGGTTGAACAGGAAGACGACGTGCCGGCGGAAGGAAGTTTTGCGGTTCGGCCGGTTAAAAATGTGCTCCAGATACGCAATGAGATTGAGACATTGCTTGAATTATTTCCGAAAAAGCAGATTGATATTGCGGTGCTGGGCGGCGGCATTGCGGGTGTGGAATACGCCATCAACATGTCGGAAATTTTACAACAAAGACAACCGGAGTCAGGATGGCAAGTTTATTTAATTGAGGCACAACCGGAGATACTGCCCGGCTTGCCCAAACCGGCGATTGCGGTTGCCCGGAAAATGCTCCGGGTCAATGATGTTGAGATCAGAACACAGGCGGTGGTGCAGCATGTTCAGTCCAATCGTCTGGTGCTGGAATTCGGTGAGACCATTGACTATGATTTGGCGGTGGTGGCAACCGGTCAGAAAGTTTCTGATATATTTAATCAGGCATCGCTGGGTACGGATGAGCAAGGCGCGTTGAAGGTTAATCCGACATTGCAAAGTGTGCTTCACCCGGAAGTGTTTGCGTGCGGAGATTGCGCCCAGGTCGTCAAGGTCCCTGCCGAACGATCAGTTGCGCAGGCGCTTCAACAAGGGGCGCTGCTGGCACATAATTTACCGGCTATGGTTTGCCGGACACCGCTGAAGACAATGACACCGCAGCGCAGGTTCCTCCGGTTTATTTCCCTGGGAAATACCAATGCGCTTTGCATAGCCGGGCGCTATGTTTTTTCCGGTTCTTGGGTCCTTTTTTGGAAACGCCGGCGTGAGCAGCGTCTTTTGAAGCGGTTATCGTGCTAGCGCGAACACGATGGGCGTGAGCCCATCGATGAAGCGAGTCGATATCGCCGGAGGCGAACATCTTTCGACAAAAAAGCAACGGGCAGCCTGCCCGGCGTATGCCGGGTAAGCCCGTGGATTTTTATCACAGTAGAGGCACGGCATCCCGCATGCACCCTGCATTCGTACCGTCGGCCGATATAATTTTTTTCTAGTGTAAAGGATAAAGAGGGAATCGTCATGAGCTTGGGAAATATTATTGTAAAAGGTGCCAGAGAGCACAATTTGAAAAATATTGATGTACAGCTGCCGCGCAACAAGATGGTGGTGATTACCGGGTTGTCGGGTTCCGGCAAGTCATCACTGGCATTTGATACCATTTATGCCGAGGGGCAGCGCCGCTATGTGGAATCATTGTCTGCTTATGCCCGGCAATTTTTGGGACAGATGGAAAAGCCTGATGTGGACAGCATTGAAGGCTTGTCTCCGGCAGTTGCCATTCAGCAAAAAAGCGGCTCTAAAAATCCGCGTTCTACGGTGGGGACGGTTACCGAGATATACGATTATCTCCGGCTGCTTTATGCCCGTATTGGGCAGCCCCATTGTTATCAGTGCGGTCGGCCGATCAAACGTCAAACTGTTCAGGAAATTGTGGACCAGGTATTTTTGCTTCCGGAAAATGAGCGTATTTTGATCCTGGCACCTCTGGTCAGTGCGCGCAAGGGTGAATATCACAAACTGTTTGATGGTTTGAAACGGGAAGGATTTGTCCGGGTGCGGATAGACGGCACAGTGCAGGATTTAGATGAGCCGATAAAACTGGATAAAAAAAAGAAGCATGATATTGAAGTTGTGGTTGATCGGTTGGTCATCAAGCCGGAGATTACCAAACGGCTGGCGGATTCTTTGGAGACCGCACTGAAACGCGGAGAAGGTACGGCATTGGTCCATCGGGTTGACAGCAAATCAACCGCGACCGGGAAAAAGAGCCATCACCGTGCAGGGCGTAATCAGGCGACCATGATTTTTTCAGAAAAGTATGCCTGTGCGCATTGCGGTATTTCTTTTGAAGAAATGGAACCCCGCATGTTTTCGTTTAATTCGCCTCAGGGGGCCTGTCCCGCCTGCACTGGATTGGGTGTCAAGATGGAGGTCGATCAGGAGTTTATTATTGATTCGGAATTAAGCCTGACAGAGGGTGCCGTTTTACCCTGGAATTCACAGACAGCGTATATCTATAAAGCCATGCTCGGATCTGTGGCCAAACATTATGGGTTTTCTATGGACATGCCCTGGAAACGTCTGAAAGCCGAGCACCGAAAAATTATTTTGCACGGATCAGGTGATGTTCGTTTGCCGTTTAAATTTCGCGGCACAGAATCGTCCTATAATTATGTTGGTAAATTTGAAGGGGTTATTCCGCGCACCGAGCGGATTTATCAAGAAACCGAGTCGGATTATATACGGGACGAAATTGCAGAGCGGTATATGCAGATCCGTGCCTGCAAAGCATGTCAGGGCAGACGGCTCAAGCCGGAAAGCCTGGCAGTCACCATCCAAGGTAAAAACATTATTGAATTGACCGAGCTCTCGGTTGAAAAGGCTTGCCGGCATTTTGCCGCAGTAAAATTAAATGCGCGGGAGAAGACGATTGCCAAGCAGATATTAAAGGAAGTCAGCGCGCGTTTGGGATTTCTTTCCAATGTCGGTTTGGGATATTTAACCTTGAATCGTACCACCGGTTCTTTGTCCGGCGGTGAGGCACAGCGTATTCACTTGGCCACCCAGATCGGTTCTTCCCTGGTAGGAGTCCTTTATATTTTGGACGAGCCTTCGATCGGACTGCATCAACGGGATAATCAGCGGCTGCTCAATACGCTGATGCATTTGCGGGATATTGGTAATACCGTCCTGGTGGTGGAACATGATGAAGAGACCATGCGCCAGGCGGACCATTTGGTTGACATGGGTCCGGGTGCCGGCATCTGGGGCGGGGAAATTATTGCGCAGGGAACACCGGCAGCTGTGATGAAAAACAGCCGCTCTTTGACCGGACAGTATTTGATCGGGAAACAGATGGTACCCATTCCCGCTCACCGGCGACCGGCCAAGAGTGGAGAAATCGTGCTCAGCGGCGCGAGTACCAATAATTTGAAAGATGTTGAGGTGCGCATTCCGTTGGCAACTTTTGTTTGCGTGACCGGGGTTTCGGGATCAGGTAAAAGCTCGTTGATTCAAGAAACCCTGGAACCGGCCTTGCGGCATTTGATTTACCGCAGCCGGATCACGCCTGCGGGGTATAAAAAAATCACAGGTGTCGAGCACCTGGATAAAGTCATTGATATTGATCAGTCGCCCATTGGGCGGACACCGCGCTCTAATCCGGCGACGTATACTACTGCGTTTAATGAGATTCGTGATTTGTTTTCAAATACACCGGAGGCAAAAGTCCGCGGCTACAAGCCCGGGCGATTTTCATTTAATGTTAAGGGTGGCCGCTGTGAAGCCTGCAACGGCGACGGCATTATAAAAATTGAGATGCATTTTTTACCGGATGTCTATGTTCCCTGTGAGGTCTGCAAAAGCAAACGGTATAACCGGGAAACCCTGGAGGTCCATTATAAAGGCAAGACCATTGCGGATGTTTTAAATATGATTGTTGACGAAGCGCTGGAATTTTTTGCCCCGGTACCTAAACTCAAGCGAATTTTGCAGACGGTCTCGGATGTTGGACTGGGATATGTTAAATTGGGGCAGTCGGCAACCACCTTGTCCGGGGGCGAGGCACAGCGCCTCAAGCTATCCTCTGAGCTGGGCAAACGTTCCACCGGCAGAACACTCTATATTCTGGATGAACCGACAACGGGGTTACATTTTGCGGATGTGCATAAACTCATTGAGGTGTTGGATCGTTTGGTGGATGCAGGCAACACCGTCGTGGTCGTGGAGCACAATCTGGATGTGGTAAAAGCGGCGGACTATGTGATTGACTTAGGACCCGAGGGCGGTGATGCCGGCGGTGAAATTGTGGCTTTCGGCAGGCCCGAAGAGGTTGCCGGATGCAAGCAGTCGCATACTGGAAAGTATTTGACCCGAATTTTAAAAGGAAAATAGGCGGGCGGCACGAATTTAGGCCGGGATTGTTTTTAAGTTGGACTGCTTTCGGCCCTGTGCTATACTCTCCCATATTGACGCCGGGGCTCTCTATAGAATTCAAAAAATGGAGAGCGGGGGTTCGGGGGCGAAGCCCCTGAATCGGATAGGAGGGGCCAGCAGAACGCATCGGCGTTCGCGTCGGGGGAACCTGCGGTTCCTCCGAAAGCACCGCTTTTGGTGGAGGCAATATATGGAAATCGACAAAGATATTGAAAAATTTATTGCCACCAATGTCAACTCTCTGGTTATGTGGGAGTTGTTGGTTTTTTTATGGAATAATCCCGGGATTACAGATAATACCGAGGGAATTTCCGCACGCCTGGGCCGGCGTTCTTCAGATTTGAAAGAGCCGTTGTTGACGTTGTGTAAAAATAAGATTCTGCAAAAATGGGGAGATAATGATGACCCGGTTTTTGTTTACCAACCTTCATCCAAATTGGAAAAAGCCATCGAGAAATTCGTTCAATTCAATAACAGCAAACAAGGTAAACTGATTATTTGGAGTCAATTGCTCAAACACGGCATGCGTTAGTGGTCGCTTCATCGAATTATGTTGCCACGTGATTGTGCTTGGCGTTTTTTTACCGATCAGGCTTCCCCTGCAGGATAAATAATTTGATTCCAGTCTTTCTTTCGGTATGCAACGTCCCTGTTTTCCCTGGAAAATTATCATCTAGCTTGATACTGCCCGGCGAAATGCTGCTGTAGGATAAGGGATTGTGAATTGTAATTACAAGTGCGACAAATTGGGATAAAAAAGAGTCCCTCGACTCAAGAAAACTGATAAT
>JAIORK010000024.1 GCA_021108215.1 bacterium
GCGTGAATTGAGCCGCAGGGAAAATAAATTGGGAAGCCTGGATACTCAGGCAGCCCTGCTGTCCTCAAAGGTATTGACGGATACAATCACCCAGGGCCTGCAAGCCAAACCTGCGACACGGCATTTATCCGCCAAGGTCAAAGCATTGTCCGAGCGGCAGATCGAATTGGAAAAAGATTTGACCCGCGGCATTGCCCGGGTTCAATCCGGTGTGAAAGCCTGGCAGGCAGCCGGGCAGATGGAGGCGCTGCAAAAAGGCGCAGATGCTTTTCGGGATCATTTGAAAAATCAATCAACCGCCATGGCGGACTCGCTTAGGACGCAGCAGACAATCCAGGCGTTCAACCGGATGGGGCTTGTTGAGCAGCAGGTCAAGCAGAGTATTGCCACTGCAGTATTTTCGTCCCGGCCGGAAAAATTATTGAAAAATGCTGGGACGCTTCCGCAAGCAGATGCCAAATCAGAGGCAACGCTCCGAAGCCTGCTGACGCTTTCTCAGGTGCGGCGCGATCTGGTGACAGGTATGCAGCACAAGGCGGCTGCCCAGGTGGAAATTCTCAAACAATTTGACGTGACCCGGTTCGCTGCTGAGGCCGAGACTTTTCTTGTTGCATCCCAAACAGATGCTCAGGGATTGTGGGATTTGGCAGACCTTCAAAATAGCGGCATGGTCCAGGCCGGGCAGGCGGTTGCCATGCTGGGAAAACTGCATGCTCTGAAAAACGTGGAGCAAACTGCGCGGGATGCTTTGGTGCAAAAGAGCAGCCGGACAGTGGCGCTTTCCCATCTGCGTCAGGCAGTCAATCAATTAACTGTGCTGGAGAAACAAACCAAGCGTGTCCGGGAAAGTAAAATTTTGCTGGCGCAATTTGAGCAAGGGCGCGAGCGGATGTCCGGATTGCAGGCCAAGGCGAAATCGTACCAAAAAACCGTTCAGGAGATAGGCAAGACTTTGCAAGCAATCCCAACCACAGGCGAGTCTGCCGCTGCCCGGCAGGCGGCAGATAGTCTCAACCCGGCATGGCAGACATTGCAGCAGCAAGCAACCCATGCGGTGCAGGGGTTTGCAGAAGAAAAATGGG
>JAIORK010000025.1 GCA_021108215.1 bacterium
ATTATCAGTTTTCTTGAGTCGAGGGACTCTTTTTTATCCCAATTTGTCGCACTTGTAATTACAATTCACATTTTCCGGAGAGCAGGGCAATGGTTGTTTTTAGCTGCGATTCCAGCGCGGTTAGATCTTGGAGCAAAGTGGCTGGGCTGGAACCAGGCAGGGTGCTTAGGGACAGCAATTTTTTGGCCTTACCAATCACGCAGATGGCTTTTTCATAGAGGGCCTTTTTTGCTTCCGGAGATTTCACAGAGCAAGCATGCATAATGATTCGCGCGATTCGGGAGGGAAATTCGTCCATAGCATATAATCCGGGGTTGCCTTTTTTTCTGCCAAATACCGGGGATCGACGGATTTGCAAGAGCGTTTTTTGGGAATTGCGCTTCGGATCATTCAAAGGTTTTTTGGGGGACATGGTTTTACCTCCTGATGGGTTGGACTGGAAAAACAGGAAATCCATGCAAAAATTTTTTTTTATTATTCTTGTCCAAATTAAGTAATACAGTACGTAATAATGCCGGTCAGAATACCTATTTTTAAAGAAAAAAAACGCATCAGCAATAAGGGTATAGTCAAAGTGGGTAATATCGTCAAAGCTTGCCTGATCGTGTGTTGACAATACCGGTTTTTCTTTAAAAATAAGCATTCTGACCGGTTTGGCAACAGGATGCGTTATGAATTAAGACGGCAGTATTTTTTGCGAAATTTACAGGGAATTAAGCGGGATGAGATTAAATGGCCACGCGGTTGCGGCCGCGTTTTTTGGCCTTGTAAAGTGCCTGGTCTGATTTTTCCAGCAGCGTATCCGGGGACATCACTTTTTTGGAGGGGTAGGAAGCAACGCCCATACTGACAGTGAGGTCTTTGCCCGGCTGTTTTTCTTCCATGGGGAAGATGTGGTTTTTGATGCGCAGGCGCAGGCTCTCGGCCAACCTGACTGCCTCTTCGCGCGAAGTTTCCGGGAGCAGGATGATGAATTCCTCGCCGCCAAAACGCGCCACCATATCCGTCTCGCGGATGGCTTCTTTTAAAATATTAGAGAGCTCTTTGAGCAATAAATCACCCATGGGATGACCGTTGGTATCATTATAATGTTTGAAATGGTCGATATCAATCATGACCAGGGCCAAGGAGCGGTCATACCGTTCGGCACGTTTCATTTCTTCAATGATGGAATTTTTGAAATGCCGGAAATTGAAGAGCCCGGTTTTTTCATCCGTGATGGTCAACGCGGTCAGTTTTTGCCGGTCATGCTTGATATTTTTGGCCATTTCATTGAAGGCGGCCGAGAGCTCGCCGACTTCATCTTGGGAAATCACCGGAACCTGGGTTGCGAAATTTCCGTCGGAAAACTTACGCACGCCTTCCATCAGGCGTTTGATGGGCAGGATGATGTTTTGGTTTAAAATGAAGACCAGGAATGCGGAGGTGAGCGTGACCAGCAGAATGACACCCACGCTTAAGCGCTGGTTGAAGCGCTTGAGCTTGCCGGCCTGCTCCTTGCGTTCTTCCAGACGGCCGGCGGTGAGATTTTCCAGTTGTTGCAAATCAATCAGGATGTCATTGACCGAATTTTCCTGGGAACGGATTTTCTGCTGCAAATCCATATCCACCAGGCCTTGTTCAAATCGTTTGATCTGAAAAGTGACGTGCCTGCTGTATCTTTTAAAATTTTTCTGGATTTTGAGGATGAAATCTTTTTCCCGGTCGCGGACGACACTTTTTTTCGTTGCAGAAAAATAGTCTTTGAATTTACCCCGGGTAATATGAATGATGTTGAGCCAGGGGCTTTCATGGGTTAGCTGATAACGGGAGAGAGCCCAGTCCGTATGGAGCAGGTGTTCCCGCATTTTTTGGATATTATGCGTATTCACCATGTCCTCGTCGATGATCTGGTTGGTCAATTCGACGATTTGTCCGCTATTGCTGTAAATGGTGAAGACCGCGCCGCCGGAGACCAGAATGACGAGAATAAAAGCCAGAAGAATTTTCTGGCGGATGTTGAGCCCCATGCAATATCCTCCGAAAATGAATAAAACCATTGTATTCGAGAGCGGGTCTGCGCGCAAGGGATAAAATCAGCGATGCCTGGCGAAGATGATCATGATGGGAATTGATGGTTGCATCCCGACAGGCGACATGATTAAATTGAAACGCAGCAATTATTTGCAGTGCGGACACCAAGCAGAAGGATGTGGGAATGGAAATTCCAGTTGTTTCAGTTATCATACCCAATTATAATCATGCCCCTTACTTGAAACAACGCATTGAATCGGTGCTGGCACAAACCTATCAAAATTTTGAAGTGATTTTGTTGGATGATGCGTCTATTGACAAGAGCCGGAAGATTATCCGAGTCTATGCCAATCATCCCCGGGTTCGCCATACAGTTTGCAATGAAGAAAATTCCGGTTCGGCATTCCAGCAATGGGTGCGTGGCATGGATTTAGCAGCCGGTAAATATCTTTGGATTGCCGAATCGGATGATTGGGCTGCGCCTGGCTTTTTGGAAAAATTAGTACCACTTTTAGAGACCCATCCCAATGTCGGTGTGGCATATTGTAAATCGTGGATTGTGGATAAAAAAAGTAGGACCATTGGTGATACCAGCGGCTGGACCAAAGATTTGGATGAGAATCGCTGGGAATCTGATTTTATAAATAACGGTCAAGATGAAATAAAAAATTATTTGATTCATAAAAATACTATTCTAAGCGCTTCGGCGGTATTATTCCGGCGTACGGTTTTAGATAAAATAAAGCCAATTGCGACAGATTACAGGCTGTGCGGGGATTGGTTGCACTGGATAAAAATGCTAAGTTGTTCTGATGTGGCCTATGTAGTTGATAAATTGAACTATTGGCGTGAGAACACATCCAACGCGCGCATGAAAAGTCCCGGAACACTGGAATGGCTGGAAGGTGAAGGTGTGCTGCGCCAGGCAGCTGAAATAGCTGAGCTTGATGAACCGGAAACCACCAAAGTTTTGTTTGCTTTTCTGCAGCAATGCTGGCAATGGCAGAAGGATTATATTGATGGTTTGAGTAAAAAAAATATAAAATAAGTTATATTAAATAAAGCTTGTTTGTTGGTGGAAACGATGAAAAAAAAATATCCCTATTTCCTCTATAATATTGACATCACGAATCAGTGCAACTTGCGCTGTCCAACCTGTCCCAATGCTCATTCTACTGAGAGTGATCATCCGCATGGAAATATGTCGATTGAGTTATTTTCGCAAATCCTGGATAAAATCGAGCGGGAATCACCGGGCCAGGCCACGTATCTCTGCCTATTCAATTGGGGAGACCCTTTTATGCATCCGCAACTACCGCAGTTTGTGGAACTGGCGCGGAAACGCGGAATGCCGGCACAAATTTCCACCAATTTGAATTTAGAAAAAAATATCGAGGAAGTCGTTCGGGCGGAACCGCTAAATATCCGAATTTCTTTGTCTGCCTTGGACCAGACAAACTATTATAAAACGCATTATCCGGGAGATGTCAGTAAGGTCATGAGCAATGCCCGGTTTCTTAGGGCGTGTTTGGATAAATATGCCAGTCAGATCCCGGTGCATTTTTATTATCATAAATACCGGCACAATCAGGGTGAAACATTGCAGCGCGCGCAAAAATTTGCGGAGTCTTTGGGCTTTGAATTTAAAACAATAAAGGCCGGTTTTGCACCATTGGAAAAAATGCTGGACATTTTTGAAGGGAATAGTACCAAGCAAGATGAAGCGGTTTTATCAATGCTTTGTTTTTCTCTGGAGGAAGCCCGCGAAAGATCTTTGCTGTTGCGCGGGGAACATCCCGATTGTGTACTCCGCCAATATCAAACGACGATTGATTTTGATGGTGGTGTGGCCAATTGTTGTATTGCTTACGAGCGCAAACATTATTTGCATCCGAATTTTTTAGATCTCGAACATGCTGATTTGCAAACGAAAAAATATAACAGTGAGCTGTGTCGCCGGTGTAGAGCACATGCCGTTGATATTATTTGTTCCACTTTTTTCTTGTGAAAGTATCTGCGGGCTGGATTAAATAATTGTCATTATTATTTGGGCTTTATGCGAGACACTGAGATTGATTTGAAGACATATCTGCCCGGTTTTTCTCCTGGGTCCATTCGCAATCTGCCGATTAATTCATGGTTGGGCAATAAAAAAAATAAATGGTTATTACCGGGAATGATTCTGGTTGAGAGGTTAAAACCATAGTGCGGTTGTTGAACTGTTTGCGGGAAGAGCCTGAATAGTGTCGTGGTCGAACTGTGGATTTCAACTTGTACAATATAATCATGCGCGCTGGACGGGAAATGAAATTTTGGCAACAGGACAACCGGGTCAATATCATGGGTGTTTATTTCCAGCGTTTTTTTATGAAGACTGGCATTGATTGTACATGCGTGACCCTGGAATAGATCAAGCGGGCTGTCATGGAGATTGAAAATAGGCGTGCCCACAGCGGCACTTTTGTTGATTTTCCAAAATTCAAATACCGTCAATCCATCCGTATCAACAATTTTATGGTCCAGAGTATAATCAAGACCGAATTGGTTCAAATAATTAAAAAAAACGCTTCTGATTTTAGGAAAAGCGGATGCCTCTGGACTATGGGTGACAAAATAGTCACCTGTATTGATAGAAACACCTGAAAGTTCATTTGGGAAATTAAAAGTTTCATGAAAACGAGTTTCAGCTAGCAAAGTGATGGCCAACGTATGCATGCCCCAATCCAAAAAGTGAAAATAAATCTGAGGGTGATCTTTTAGATAAGCGAGGAAAGCATCATTGGTGGTGGTGCTGAATATGCGTTCCCAGTTTTTGGTTTGCGGTGCAACATTTTTTATTTTTTTATGAACAATTGTGTTAATGAAAATACCGTAAAGTATCATACCGCCAATTAAAAGACTTGAAAGTGATTTGTGGAAAATGATGTGTTCTTTAATAGCGTGTAAAATATGTATCCAGCTGAGAATTGCAAAGAGAAGCAAGGAAGGGTATAAACAAAAGAAATGCCAGGCATGAATGGCTGCCGGTGTGATGATGATTTGTGTCAGGATTAAACAGGAACTGCAAAATAATAAAATTGCCATAAAATGTGACGGATTGACCGGACGATTTGACCTGCGCGATTTAATCAGATAGGCCGAATAATAAATGAAGCCTGAAAAAAAAGTAATGAAATTGAAATAAAGAAAAGGAATGCTCGGCCCGGGGACGGGATGGCGCAAGAAATTATTATAAATACCGACATTCTGGATGACGTGGGAAATCCCGATTAATTTAGATGGGATGCTTTTCCAAGGCATGGCCGGATCGCTGTTGACTGTAGGATTCAAATTGTTGAGTTTGTAGATCAGAATAAACCAAATGATTGCCAGTAACCAAGTCCCGAGGATGACAAGCAAAGTTTTGCGGTTTTTTGAAAACCAGGCTTTGAAGGATTTTTGGTTGTTCAAAAGAAGTTGCAGCAGTATGAATATTGGTAAAATTGAATTTAAAAACCAAATAAAACTGAGTTTGTTAAACATTCCAAGGATTGACAGGAAAATCAGTGCGACCAATGCGCGCTGCGGATGTTTTTTTAGTGTTATGAGTGCCAGGCAGAGAATGAGTGCGCATCTGACGAAAAATTCAAATACAGTTGGTCCGACATCGAATTTTCCAAACATAGCCAGCGAGGGATTAACACACAAAATAATTAAAACAATGAGCGCTGTGGTTTTGTTGGATAGGTGGGCAATGATTCTGGAAAGGAGGAAAATGGACAGGGCCATTAATAAGAGCGCCGGTACCCGGATTGAATAGTAACTGGGGTCGAAGAAATAAAATGCGATCCAATAGAAATAACTTTTTAAAGCACCAATATAGGGGAAGATCATTGTCGGGATTCCAAGAAATTTGTTCCAGATAAATGAATCATCGATACAGCCTAGCGCAACATTCGCAAACATGAGTTCGTCATAATAAAACGAAGGTAAATTTATTTTGTAAATTCCCCATATAATGAATCCACTGAGAAATAAAATGATTGAACTGATGTAAACCGGGTTGGTTGGGGAACCTGTTAGTTTATTCAGGATGCTCTGAAAAGCAGACTTTACGAAAATCATTGTTTTATCACCAGTTTATGCATCTTTGATTCACTATAATAAAGAAAATCTGCATCCTTAGGGATGCCGTCCGGGAAATGGATGGTGATTTTTTGCAGAGAATTTTGGGTGATGGTGATTTCAGGTGTGCCGGTTAGTTGTTGGAAGTGTGCCTGGGGGTTTTCAAGATGAAGGGTCAGATTATCCGGTGTTTGGGTGATTGTTACCCGGTCACTTAAGTCCAATAAATCAAAGCGTGACAGGATATGGATCTGATCGGGTGTGATCGGAGTAGAGGGCTCATCACCTGTGGATAATAAAGTTGTATAATAGGCATCTTGAAGATCGTCCCATTTTTGTATAAGCCCGGTTTGCGTAAGCTGGATGCGTTTTTTGTTCCATTCTTCAAGTTGCTTAAAAAACGAACTTTTTTGTATTTGCAGAGATACTTGGTTGAGTGCCTGCCATTGTTTTAGTTCGGGCGTTTGCAAACTTTGATTATATTTTAATAATACAGTCTGGAAGAGTTCATAATCGCCGCGATCTTTAATTTCATGTGTTTTTTGATAGAGATATTGATTGTGTTTGAAAGTTTCGGTTTCTGAAATCTGTTTTATATCAGTTTGTAAAATTTGCCATTTCATACCGTCTTTTGATTGTAGTGCTTTTTGATAGTGAGTGCTAATACGCTGCCATTTTTTATAGTCATGACTTTTATGCAAAGTTTGTAAAGCGGCATAGTTTCTATGTAGTTGAGAAGTTTCTTTTTCGTTGGAAAAATAATTTATAACAGCAGGGTCAGTGATTAATTTATGGAAAAATAACATCGTTGGCGGATAGGCCACATGGAACATGTAAGCACCTTGGTAATTGTCCGGTAAGTTAAGGAAGTAGACTTTTTTATGGGAGAGAGTACCAAGCGTTTGATGTATCGCTTGAGATTGTTCGCCGGCAATTATCCAACGCTGGTTGATTGTTTGCAAAAGTACAGCACTGCCGAGAATGAAGCTAAGACTTATGATAATCCAGGTGCGCTTGGCCGGTCCCGTCAAACGGCTGATGAAAAAGGGCAGGCCCATACTGACAAAGACTGTCGGGAAATAGATGTAGCGCTCATTTGTTGAGCTGAATAAAGCGATAGGGAGTGTGGCTGCGGGAAGCCAAGCAAGCAAAAGGCAGAATAATAAATAGAGAAAAAAAACGGTTTCTGATTTGGCAGATGCCAATAATCGCCGGAAGAAGAGGGTGAGTATACCCAGCAGGCTAAGACTAAAGGGAATGATGAAAACAGGTGATGTGATAAATGCAAAATGGGTATAAGGCAGTGTGGGTATGAAACTCCGCCAAATGGTTGCAGTCAAAGAACGTAATGTGTTGAGATTGAAAATATTAAGGTGGTATTCTGTATCATAACCACCAAAGAATTGACCGGACGCCTGATAACGGAGAATAAAATAGGCTCCCAATACAAGTAATACTGATAGAGGCGCAGTACCAATTGCGACAAGTTTTTTTCGATTTGCTTTATTGGACCAAAGCATAGCAATACCTAAAATAATAATATACCCGGGGAAAATCATAGCGATTTCTTTTGATAAAAGCGCAGCAGCAAAGCTTAACAACATGGCTGTCAGGAGTATGCTTTTGGGCTTTAGCAAGTAATGACAGTAGGCAATCAATGACAGCAACATGAAAAATGTAACAAGCAGATCATTACGACCGGCAATCCAGGTGACAGCTTCGGTGTGGTTCGGCATGGCCAGAAAAAGCAATGCCGACAAAAAACAGAGCCAGCCTGAATGGTTGGTATTTACAGCGAATAGTCGTAAGAAAATACGGCATAGCTGAAAGACCAGAAAAGCATTGCTGGCATGGAAAAAAATATTGGTGACATGGTAACCACAGGGATTGAATTTCCAGAGGGAAAGATCCAACTGGTAACTAAATACAATTAAAGGCCGGAAAAAACCATTGGTCCAACTATGAAAAAAACCTTCATGGAACAGTTTCCAAATATAGAGCATGTCATCGGAGAGAAAATAGCTGTTTAATATGCACCAGTAGAATATTATGCCGGATATTAGGAGTGCTGAATAAATCAAGAAATTATATTTTAAAGAGTATGGAGTTGCTTTGAAAAAGTCTATGAGGAATTGAACCCGGGAAATTTGCCTGGTCATCAGAAAAGTACAGACTCCTTAATATGTCGTTGATTCAGTAAAAAAACTATTTTGAATGAAAATCATATAGCGGTGCCAGTTTGGAAACAGCTTTGGCCTCGGCCATAAAGTGACCATTTTCCGAGATTTGCAAAGGGCGTGACCATTTTGAATTTTTCGGTACAGCAATGGAAAAGCAATCAATGAGGCAATCTGAAGGATTGGCCCAGTTGATTAATTCCTGGCTGATGCATTGCAATCCGGTGCTGTCGCAAAAAATGGAGAACTTTTCTGCTGTCATAGTGGTATCGCGCCAGGCCCGTTCAAATTCCGGTTTTTTCAATAAATCCAAGCGGCTTCCCAGGTTGGAATGATGCATAAAAATAGCCCCGTCTTTTTTTAGTTTGTGGCTCAACTGGTCTAAGTATGTTTCTAAAACAGCGTCTTCAGCATGTACCAAGGAGTCGAAGCTAAAGACGAAATCAAGCGAATTATCTTCAATCATATCCAAAGACTTGCCGTCATTAACATGGTAGGTGATATGGGTGTTTTCAGAGAATCGTTTTTGACAGGCCTGAATACATTGTGCAGATAAATCGACCACTGTCAGCTTTTTGCATAAATCCTTTAGAAAGTGGGTCCAGCGTCCATAGCCAGGGGCAATTTCCAGGATGCTGTTTGCTGGAACAAAGGATTGGAGTCGTGGCAACAGTGTAGCAAACCATTCCATGCGGGGCGTGCCCCAGGTCTGGGACCATTCATTGCCTTGTTTTTCCCAGTTATAATTGTTTTGCCACATGGTTTGATTTTCTTCTATTGAGGGCATGGCAGGGTTTTGGCCTTTCCTGTTCTGAAATTTGAAACATCATAACGTATAATAGTAAATTTAACAGCACTAAAAAGTGGTTCCGCTACAAAACATTATTTTACTGTCATTACGAGGAACGATAGTGACGAAGCCCCGACCGGTTGGGGAATCATACGGGACTCCCTGCGGTCGTAATTTTTATTTTATAAGGCTGAAATCAGATTACCACGCTCCCTCCAGTCGCTCGCAATGATTTCTTGGTTTTTTTGCAGCAGAATCATGAGTTGACGCCTGTGGTATTGACCCCTATAATTATTAACTTCAAAAATCGGGTGAGAAAATCGGTTTTTAGGTATGTGAAAGGAAATAATAGGTCGGAGTTGTATGAGAATATTATTTATCCACAGTAATATAGATACTTTTGTATTGCCGCATTTTGTGCCGGGTATTGCCAGTATCGCAGCTGTCCTAAAAAAAGACGGCCATCACGTTACTTTTATGACCCTTCAGGAAGAAATAGCACCGGAAGTGTTTATAAAAAAAGTAGTTGAGCATGCGCCTGATTTAATCGGTTTTTCCACCATGACCAATCAGTGGTCGATTATCCGGCGTTATACCAAGGTGATTAAAGATAAATTGGAACTACCCATCATTCATGGCGGTATTCATGTAACTGTTGCCCAGGAAGCATCAATCGCTTGCCCGGAAATAGATATGATTTGCGTGGGTGAAGGGGAGTACGCTGTTTTAGAGTTGGTCGAACGTTTGGAAAAGAAGCAGTCTTATCATGATATTCAAAATCTCTGGATAAAAAAAGCAGACGGTCAAATCATCAAAAACCCCATGCGTCCTTTAATTGCCGACCTTGATACCCTGCCTTTTGCTGAGCGGGATATGTTTGATTTTCAACGGTTGCTGGAAGAAAATACCATGTCTTCCACAATTTTTATGGCCGGCCGCGGTTGTCCTTTTAAATGTAAGTATTGTGTTAATCATGTATTGCAAAAAAACTATCAGGGCTTGGGACGCTATGTCCGCATGCGGTCAGTGGACCATGTTCTGGAAGAAATCAGCAGCTTAAAACAAAACTATGGAATAAAAGAGATCCTTATTTATGATGATACCTTTACTTACAATCACAAATGGTTGCAGCAATTTTGTGAACGCTATAAAAAAGAGATCAATATTCCTTTTACGGTGAATGTTAGAGTCGACACGATTAATGAGGAAATATTAGAGATGATGCATGCTGCCGGTTGTGAACGCATCATCGCCGGGGTAGAATCCGGCAGTGAGCGCGTTCGGTCTGAAATATTGAATCGGAAAATGAGCAATGAAAAAATTATCGCTATCTATAAAAAAGCCGATGAACTGGGGATGAAGACGACAGCCTATTTTATGGTGGGTCTGCCTACGGAAACGCCAAAAGAAGCTCAGGAATCCATAGATCTTTGTAAAATTATTAAAGCAAATTATTCCCAATGCTCGGTATTTTATCCGTACCCTGGAACTGATCTCTATGACTTGTGTGAACAAAAAGGCTATTTAACCCAGAAAGAAAATGAGGGCACCAATTTTTTTGAGACACATAAGCTGCTCAAATTACCAACTTTTTCTCAGACAGAGATTGAGCAGTATTTCAATGAATTCTGGCGTATGGGTAATAAAATTCGTTCTCAGAAGGAAACCAAGGGGGTTATTGATTTTTTAGTGGCGTTTGATAAAGCCCGGGTTAAAGCAGAGGCTGGAAATGTCCGGTTTTCCGAGATGACGGTAAAGGGGGATAATCGATTGGTGCTTTTTGCGCATCCGGAATCAACAATCAGTTATGATGTTGATCTGCCGGAAAATGCCGGATTGATATTTGGGATCGCACTTTCGCCCCAGGTTTGGGATCCAACCAAAGGCGAAGGTGTTGTGTATAAAATTATTCTGGAAAACGAAAAAGGAAAACAGGTTTTGTTTTCCAGGTATCTCGATCCCAAGAACAATTCGGAAGACCGTAGGTGGCATGATATGAATTTACTCTTACCGGAAGGCGCTGTGGGTCAGGGTATTCTGCATTTTATTACCACCACTCCGTCGGGCCGGACCGGCTATTACGGCTGGTCGAATTGGTCCCGTCCCTACATCTATCTGCTTTCATCCCCAATTCAAACCGCGAGTGCGACATGATGCGGACTGATTGCGATCCGGTTTTTTATCAACTCCCTGATGATTTTTGGCGTTGGTGTATGCGCCAGCCGCTCGAGGATGCTATCCGACAGGTTTTTTATTTTCCGGATGCGCATGCAGAGATTATTCAGAAAAAATATTATACGCGTTTTGGTAATGATGCCATTGAACATGTTTCGCAGTTTTATATTCTTGCAAAGAAGTATTTGCGGGAATTGGACCTTGCGTTGGTCGACCGGGACCAGCATGTGCTTGATTTTGCCTGTGGCTGGGGCGGGGTAACACGATTTTTAGTGAAAGATATCCATTGCGCGAATATTATGGCGGTTGATCCTGAGGCGGATGCGATTCAAGTCTGCCATCAGGCCCGTCTTCCGGTGGAATGCATCCAGATTCCGAAATCAGCACCATTGCGTTTGGTGGTGGATGGGTCATTGGATGTCATTTTTGCGTATTCCATTTCAAACCGGTTGTCACCCGAAGAATTGGAAATTTGGCTGGGTGAATGGGAACGGATGTTAAAACCGGGCGGTGTGATTTGTTTGAGTCTTGCTGCAAATCAAAAACCGGTCATGTCACAGGAAATGACAATGACGTCGCTGGAACAGATCAGAAAAATAGCCGGTTCGTTTGCCTATACGCAATATACGGCAGCCAATACGCTGGCGGAGTTTGATCAGGATATGGTTGTGTTGCAAAAAGCAAACGGGGTTGTTGCACCGATTGCTGTCACACCGGAATCCGTGGATGGTGGGGATGCACCATCTTTGGAATTGGCGTGGACAGGTGAACGCTTGGTGCCGCCGATGAGAGGTCAGATTGCGATGGAACACCTCCATCGCTATGCATTGGCGGTGGAATGCGCCGAAGGCAAACAGGTGCTGGACATTGCCTGCGGGGAAGGCTATGGCAGCAAACTATTGGCGCAAAAAGCCGCCCATGTGATCGGGATTGATATTAATGAAGAAGTGGTTAAGCACGCGGAGGCAAAGTATGGCAATGCTCAGTGTCAATTTAAAATAGGGTCAGGTGAGTTGATTCCGCTGACGGATCATTCAGTTGATTTGGCGGTTTCTTTTGAGACGATTGAGCATGTGGACAATTATCGTAAATTTGTATCTGAATTGAAAAGGTGTCTCAAACCGAATGGGATGTTGATCATCTCATCCCCGGATAAAATTCCGTTTAATCAACGTAACAAAGAAACCAATCCCTATCATGTCCATGAAATGAAACATGTTGAGTTTGTTCGGCTTTTGGAAGAGGAATTTCGGTATTGTGTTATTGCCCGGCAGCGTATGAGTGGACAAGTATCAATTATTGCCCCGGACCATCAGGATGGCGTTATCCAATTTGGTGTATCCCAAGGGGGGTATACGGAGACTTCTTTTTTGCCGGGTGTATCTGACGGCATTTTTTCTATTGCTGTATGTTCCGATGTGGAGATGGAAACACTCCCGATGGGTGTTTTTGAAGGAATACCGGAGATTCAGGATGATGAGAGAAAAGGGTATCGCGTATGTGCTGAATTGGATGTTTTGGCTATGCAAACACTCCTGGGACTCATTAAAGATTTTTTGCCGGATTCGTTGGTTGCTCGTGTCGGTCGTTTGGAAGATGAGCTGAAAGAAAATCAAACAGAGCTTGTGTTCCTGCGGCGTGAATACCATCGGTTGGAAGAAAAAAAGAAGCAACAGTTGGCAGCACTTGCACATGAACAGGCAGCCTTGCAATTAAAACATGCTGAACAGATCAGGCAGCTGGAATTATCACAGCACCAGTACACGACCTTGCAATTAAAACATGCTGAACAGACCAGGCAGCTGGAAGCTGAGCAAAAAACTAGCAGCCAGGTGACCATGCAGCTCAATGAGAGTCGCCGTCAGACGACGCGCATGGAAAACATGAGAAGTGTTGCTGCAAGTCAGCGACAGATCATGCGGCAACGCGTTGAAAAAAGGCAACAGGATTTAATTCACGCGTACAACCGGGCGTATAGTTTTCGCGGTGTTTTAGAAGGGATCAAAAAAGCGATTATCCGGAAGGTTGTGAAACTCAACCGCAGCTTTACCGTTTTATCCGGTCAGGCCGGTTTTCATCCCGTCGCTGCTGTGGTCGCAACAATTACAGGGTGGGTTCTAAAGCGATGGCAGTTGCGTAAGAAAAATATAATTATCATTGAAGACAGTAATTTATTTGATCAAACCTATTATGCAGAACAAAATAAAGATATTGATTTTGAAAAAGAAAATCCCATCATTCATTTTTTGCGAGAAGGTGCTGCAGACGGTAAAAATCCGAATCACTATTTTAACACGCATGATTATCTGAAAAACAATCAGGATGTGGCTGTGTTGGGGATTAATCCGCTTCTTCATTTTATAACCTTAGGTGCAAGACAGGAACGTGATCCGGGACCGGGCTTCAATACCTTGCATTATCTAGAACACAATTCTGATGTGGCACAATCTGATATGGCGCCTTTTTTGCACTATTATTTTTTTGGCAAAAATGAAAAACGTTCTCCTGTAAGTGGTCATGGTTCAGGAACGCCGGGCGATTATCAATCGTCATCGAAAAATGAAATGCCCGACAATCAGCGGTTTACCGATGATTGTCTTATTGAAAAAGATCCGGAACAGTTTACCAAAAAGAGAGCAACCGGCAATTGGAAAGAGATGAATGTAGACTATCCTGCTGATGTTCAACTGATTGCTTTTTATTTGCCTCAGTATCATCCGATTCCGGAGAATGATGAATGGTGGGGATGCGGTTTTACAGAATGGGAAAATGTGGTCAAGGCGAAGCCGTTGTTTCCTGGACATCATCAGCCCCATCTGCCGGCGGATCTGGGTTTTTATGATTTGCGCATTCCCGAGGTTCGTGAAAAACAGGCAGACATGGCCAGGTCATTCGGTATCCATGGTTTTTGTTATTACTATTACTGGTTTAATGGGCGGCGTATTTTGGAACGTCCGCTCCAGGAAGTTCTGGAAAGCGGCCGGCCTGATTTCCCCTTTTGTATTTGTTGGGCCAATGAAAACTGGACCCGTGTCTGGGATGGACAGGAAAAGCATATTTTGCTCGAACAAACACATTCATTAAAATCAGACATTGCTTTCATTCATGATGTGCTCCCGGTTTTGCAGGACTGCCGCTATATCCGGTTTCAGGGAAAACCGGTTTTGTTGGTCTACCGCGTAGACAAATTGAAAAATCCGGTCAAAACCTGTCAGGCATGGCGCGAGGTGTGCGCGCAAGCAGGTATCGGGGAGATTCATCTTTGTGCGGTAAAGTTTGAGTCGTTTAAAGACCCGCGTCCGTGGGGATTTGACGCCTTTGTGGAGTTTCCTCCCAATAGTTTTTATTCACCCAATATTGCATCCCAAATTTCAGGTTTGGATAAAAAATTCACCGGGCGGGTTGCGGATTACCGCGATATGGTCCATCACTCACTCCAGGTTCCGGCGACTGAGTATGGTTATCACCGCGGTGTCATGCTGCAGTGGGACAATTCACCGCGCCGCCGGTATCAGAGCATCCTCTATCAACACGCCACACCGGAGAATTACGAACAATGGCTGGCCGGTCATGTCCAACAATCCCGTTCCGCTTCCCGGGACGAATCCATGGTTTTTATCAATGCCTGGAATGAGTGGGGTGAGGGTTCTCATCTGGAGCCGGACCAAAAATATGGTTATGCTTTTTTAGAGGCCACCAGTCGCGCATTGTTACAACCGGCACAAACCGGGGATGCGCCGGATAAGCCGGGTCCGGTGGATGTGGAAATCAAACAGAAAAATACAGATGAATATTTGGCGCAACCCGATAAATCAGGTCTGGTATTGATTGTCCATGACGCACTCTATTATGGTGTGCAATACCATGCCCTGGCCTTGGCCCGGACAATTTACGAACAATTTCCCCGACCGCTTTTTATCGTACTTAAAAAAGGCGGCGGTCTGGAAAAAGAATTCAATAAATGGGGAACGGTGTTCAATCTGGAAAAGGAGCAATCCATGCGGGGCTCGGAGGAGTCCGCCTTGGCCGCCATTTGGCAGCAACTGGAATCAGCAAATGTGACACAGGCATTAGCTTGCACGGTGGTAGCCGGTGATGTTTCCCGTTATTTGAAGCAGCGCGGTCTTGCGGTGGTGACATTGGTAAATGAATTGCCCACCACGATTGAATCCAATGGTTACCAACAGCTATTGGCACAAACCATTCAGGCTTCGGACAAACTGGTTTTTCCGGCGCGCAATGTGCGGGATGCCTGCATGCGGGCATTTGGACTTGAATCGCAGCAATGCCTGATCCGGCCTCAGGGGGTTTTATCACCCAATCCCTACTTGCAGCAGCGCTTGGAAGCCAAGCAGGCAATTTGTCGCAGACATGGATTGGATGAGCATGCGCGTATTATTGTGAATTGTGCGTCCGGCGGCATCCGCAAGGGTCCGGATTTGTTTCTTGCGGTTGCGAAGCAAATTTTGACTGGACCGGAAAAAGAAGATATTCATTTTATTTGGGTAGGTGATCTGGCAGATGAGGTCCGGGCCTGGTGTGAACATGATTTAGAGAAAATGAGCGCAAAGAAAAATATTCACTTTGTTGGTTTTCAAAAGGACGTGGCACAGTATATGGCGGCGAGTGAACTCTTTTTGCTGACTTCACGGGAAGATCCGTTTCCCAATGTGATGCTCTCGGCCATGGAGGCCGGACTACCGGTGCTGGCGTTTGCCAACAGCGGCGGGGCGGATGAATTGCTCACGGAGGACACTGGCGTGTTGGTGTCCTATTTGGATACACCGGCGATGGCAGGTGCTGTGCTTGATTTATTGAATGATGCTGAAAAACGGCGGCATATTGGGAAACAGGCGGCGCAATGGGTGACGAGGCATCATCAGTTTGAGGATTATACAGCGTATTTGTTAGGATTGTTTGAGGGTATAGCATTATAGCATCTTAGTCTTATAAATAGGTGTTAGCTTGCACAAGCTATTGATCGCGTGTACTCCTAGCACGAACATGATGGACAACCCTGTCCGGCAATTATGGAATAGGTTTACCTGTGTGCATGATTGCTCTCCTGTGCAGCTAATGGGCAGCAATGATGAACGGGGATTTGAAAAAAAAGTTTCAGGTATAGTTTGAGTGATTGTGCAAATAAGCTGCCAAACCCTTCGCTGCGTACTCGAGCAACAATGCGCACAGGTATAAAGACGGTGATACCTATATAGGCGTCATCAATTTGAAATAAGTATATGGAGCGGTCATGGTTTTTTCGTCAGTGACATTTCTTTTCTATTTTTTGCCTGTGGTTTTGGGATTCTATTTTCTGGCAAGACCAGGCTTGCGAAATTTAATTTTCATGCTGGCAGGTCTGGTGTTTTATCTCTGGGGAGCCGGCGGTGTTGTTTTTATCCTGATGGCTTCTATTGGTATAAACTGGTTACTTGGCTTGTGGGCGGAAAAAACCTATGATGCTCTGGGGAAGTGGAAAAAGCGGCTGCCGGTGATTGGGGCGGTCGTTATCAATATTGGGATATTGGGATATTATAAATATGCCAATTTCATGATTGATCAAATGAACGCTGCCATAGGGAAAATCCTGCCGGGATTCGAGCCCGTTTTGATATCTCATATTTTGCTGCCAATCGGTGTTTCCTTTTTTACGTTTCAAGCCATGAGTTATGTCTTTGATATCGCGCGGCATCGCTTGGCGCCGCTGCGCAACCCGGTCGATTTTGCCATGTATATTTGTATGTTTCCTCAGTTGATTGCCGGGCCGATTGTTCGATATCACGAAATTGCCGATCAAATTAAAAACCGGATTGTTACCGTGGAAAAATTCGGGACCGGTGTTGTCCGGTTTTGTCTTGGTTTGTTCAAAAAAGTGGTGTTGGCGGACTCAATCGCTGTTTTGGCGGACCAAATATTTGCAATGAAAACAGATTTATCAACACCCGTGGCGTGGCTGGGCTTATTGGCTTTTACGGTTCAGGTCTATTTTGATTTTTCAGGGTATTCGGATATGGCGATTGGCTTGGGTCAGATGTTTGGATTTCGATTACCTGAAAATTTTAATCGGCCTTATTTAGCAATAAGTGTTACTGATTTTTGGCGGCGCTGGCATATAACCCTTTCCCGCTGGTTTCGGGAGTATGTTTATATCCCTTTGGGAGGTTCAAAGGTCACGGCCTGGCGAATTTACCTTAATCTATTTATTGTGTTTGTTTTAGTGGGATTCTGGCATGGCGCCAATTGGACCTTTCTGGTATTTGGATTTTGCCATGGTGCGTTTTTAAGTGTGGAGCGACTGTTTGGATTGGTAAAAAAAGGGGAACCGCAACGCTGGCTTGCAGCACGCAGGCTGGTAACATTTGTTCTGGTTATGCTGAGCTTTGTATTGTTTAGAGTCAGTGATATTTCTCATGCCGGACAGTTTTATACGGCTCTTTTTCTGCCGCAAACAGGCAATGTGCTGTTTGCGCTGGACTTCAGAAATATACACGCCCT
Organism: bacterium; assembly: GCA_021108215.1. Taxonomy (NCBI): domain Bacteria; species bacterium. The sequence continues at coordinate 17,755 of JAIORK010000025.1, forward strand.
TATCTGGATGGCGGTAGGTTTACTGGCAATATTTGTTACCGGAGATAAACCAGTGGCAATAATCTTAGAACAATCGGAGAGGCGGTCGGTCGCATTGATAAGAATAGGTATTATAACAGTGGCGCTAACCCTGACAGTGATGATGATTGTTAGCCGGAATTTTAATCCTTTTATTTATTTTCAATTTTGATATGAAAAAGATAACCCTTATTATTAGTACAATCATTTTTTTAAGCTGGATTGGTGCACACATGATGGCGATTCCGGGATTTGGAAAGAAAAATGTGACATTTATTCAGGAGACGGAAAAAAGAAATCCAGTGGCATTTCCACCTATCAATTCCTATAGAAGTATGTTGAACGCTTCTTTTTATAGATCCCTATCGGATGCCTTGACAGATCGCATGGTATTGCGTAGCGGATTGCTTGTTTTAAAACGCACTCTGGATTATTACCTGTTTTATCGCCGGAGTTTTAGTACAGTGGATATTGGGCTGGATGGCTGGTTTTTTATCCGTGACGGCTACTTGTTGCCGCGAGAAACCAGGGATGAAATTCAAAAAGTATTCAGACAAATAGATGAGTTTCTCCGAAACCTACAGGATGATAGGGCAGAGGTGCTTTTGGTTGTTGCGCCGGATAAACATGCTGTTTATCCGGAAAAATTAAGTGTCCTATGTAAAAAAAACATTGCCAAGGGACAAGATCGAAATAAAATACTTCGCCAATATTTTGAAAAGCACCAATCATCTCAGGTTTTACCGCTGTGGGAAAAATATAACCAGGCAAAAAAAAGAAATGACGAGAACATTTTTTTTAAAAAAGATACGCATCATAATCCGCGCGGTGCACTGGTGATGAGTAAAAATATCATAGAAAAGTTGCAACCCGGTCTATGGGATGAAAAAGAGATTGTTGATCAGGGTACGAAATCCCATTGTGGAGATTTGATGTTGATGTCAGGATTAGGAAAAAAATATGAAGTTGTCCGTGAAATGGATATTCAAAGAAGAGGCGTAGAGCTTGTTTTGAAAAAAGGAATGGATTTGCCGGGGACTGATAAAAAAATGATCCGCTATACTTCAAAGAGCAGTCATCGCCCCATGCTGGAAGGCAAGACGTTGGTTTTGCATGATTCCATGATGGCTGGTTCAAAAAATACAGTGCGGCAGTTTTTTACAGATATTTCTTTTGTGCATTACGAAACAGTCTATAGGGCGGGTGAGTTTGATAAATGTTTGGATACTTATAATCGTGTTATTATTGAAGTGGCCGAGCGTGTTGTTGTTGACGTTATGGAAAATATTCTGGATGAATATCAATATGAACAAATATATGAATATACCGAGGAAGATGTTTCACGAGTTTCTTATAATAAAGAATTAAAAGCAACATTGCAAAAAGATGGATTGGAAGTTATTGTGTATGGGCATGATCCGATTATTTATTTTCCGGCACCACAACAATTCAATCAGACGGATTATATTCTGAAAATTGTCATGCGTTCAACTGTCAATACATCAAGTCAATTATTTTATTTGGACAATGGGCAGCGGCAATTTTCGGAGGAAAAAAGTATTTCTGAAGAAGTTGTTGGCGGTGAAAATTACCTAAAATACTATTTGCCTGCCGAAAGTTATTACTATCCCAAACGGTTTGATCCCAGTATGATGCCCGGTGAGTTTGTTATTCGGGCGATTAGTATTTTGAGGAAACTGAATGAAAATGAATATTCAAAACAGGTTGATGGGAAGGGTGAAGTTTCGCTCAGGCTATTTGAGGTGAATAATAAGGACCGCGCAATCATAAGGGAATGGCAGCAGGTGTTAATGGGGAGCGCGAAAACAAGCGTTGCGCTTGTTCCAACCGGACTGTTGGTCCGTGCGCAAGAAGAAGATCCCTATTTGATATTACCTTCTGTGCTGCATTGTTCGGAAAAATCAAAACCGGTCCTGGAGATTGGATTGGATGTGTCGGTTGCTAATGTGAGTCAGCTGTTTTATTTGAGATCAAAAGACGGCCGGTATGGCGAAGACATGAGTATTCGGAAAACGGTTCGTGCGGGGAATAATAATTTACGTTTTCAACTTGATCCGGAAGTGTTGGAGTATCCTTTGCGATTTGATCCGGGAACAGGCGGGGGACATTACTTGGTTCGTTATGCCCGAATTACAGGATTGGAGACGGGGGGGGGGGCATCAACGAAAAGCGTAGGAACCACAATATATATGATAACCCCGGGTACGCTGGTTAAAAAGTTTTGTGCCCAAGAAGTGCATGAGCTTATCAGTGAGGTTTCTCAAGCAACGATTCAAGTGGTGTCTGAGACGGTGGTGCTCAACGCGATGGGGACCGATTCTTTTATTGTTTTAAAAAAATTAGTGGAAGATATAGAAAAAGGAATGTATAAGATCGTTTTTAATATACAAGCATCAAAAGAAACCACTGCGCAGTTGTTTTGTTTGGATCATCCGAACGGTGAATTCATTGAAGAGAACAGTCTGCTTAAAAAACTGAAATTAGGTTATAGTCGTTTGGGATTTGTTGTTCGCGATGAGTGGCTGGAAAATCCAATTCGGTTTGATTTTTCCTGTGATCCCGGTAGTTATAAAATAGAGTCCGTGGAGATACACAAAATTAATATTGCGGATTATAAAATGGGAAAGGACACCTTTGATGGGATGTGAAAACAAGGGTTATTGCATCTGCTGTGATCAGGCAGTGACCTTTTCCTCGGTTTATGACTGGTTTCGTGATCATTACCGTTGTCAAAATTGCAACTCCATTCCCAAAGAACGGGCCTTGATGACTTGTCTGGAATTGTTTTATCCACATTGGCGGGATTTAAAAATTCACGAATCCTCTCCGGTCTGGACCGGAGCCAGTAGGAAAATCCGGGATGGTTGTAAAGATTATTTGCCCACCATGTATCATGAGGGAACAAAATGTGGTGAAGTGAAAGATGGTTTTCGCTGCGAAAATCTGGAGCAATTAACATTTGAAAATGAAATGTATGATTTGCATATTACCTCTGATGTGATGGAGCATGTTTTTTTTCCTGAAAGAGCATTTCAGGAAATTGCCAGAACCTTGAAACCCGGTGGCGTGCATATTTTCACAGTGCCGCTGGTCATGAAAAACAAACAGTCTCGAGTCCGGGCTGTTCTTGATGAACGAACAAAGGAGATTCAGTATATAGAGAAACCTGATTATCATGGGGATCATCTGGTGACCCGGGATTGGGGTTATGATATTAAACAGTTTATATCTGACAGTAGTGCTATGGAATCGAAAATCATATTAATTGAAAATATCGATTTAGGATTAAAAGCAGAATATAATGATGTTGTCATTTCAGTTAAACAGTGATGATGGCAAAATAAGATTGAGGGAAATGTGCAAAGAAAGTATCGCTATTTAATAGATTTAATAGTAGTCCTGACCCATAAGGATTTAAAAGTACGTTATAAAAACAGCCTTCTGGGTTATTTTTGGTCGATTGCCAATCCCATGGCTTTTGCGATTGTGTTTTTTATTGCCTTCAAAATTATTATGCGTATTGATATGGAAAATTATGCGTTGTTCCTTATTGTCGGGTTGTTTCCCTGGCAGTGGATCTCAAATTCGCTGGGTTTGGCGCCTTCCGTTTTTCTTTCCAATGCCAGTATTATTAAAAAAGTTAATTTTCCCAGGAATGTTCTGCCGTTGACGATTGTGTTGCAGGATATGCTGCATTATATTTTCTCGATTCCCGTAATCGTTTTATTCATACTGCTGGAAAATAAATCCTGTCACTTATCCTGGCTCTATGGTATTCCGATACTTCTTATGGTCCAGTTGTTATTCGTTTATGGGATTGCTTTAATCGTGTCTTCCATAAACTTATTTTTCAGAGATATGGAAAGACTGGTAACCATTGCGCTGGTGTTTTCATTTTATTTCACACCGATTATTTATCCAGTGGCAATGATACCTGTAAAATATCAGTATTTAATCTATTTCAATCCTTTCGCGCCGCTGATCATGAGCTGGCGCAGTCTTTTTATGGAGGGTTACCTGGATTGGTTTTATAGCTTGATCAGTTTGGGCTATGGCAGTCTGGCATTGGTTATTGGACTGCTGGTATATAAAAAACTATCCGGTAAATTTGCGGAGGTGGTATGAGCGCGTCGGTTATTATATTTAATCATGTCAGTAAAAGTTATCCCCAATATCAGCATATGACCGGCGGTTTTAAGCAATTTTTATTTAATCTGCCCGGATCGTTGAGCAGCTTTCGCAAAACCCAGTTCGATTCTTTAATTGATATTGAGGGTGGGATTTTTGAAGGTGAAACTTTTGGTATTATTGGTAATAATGGCGCCGGCAAAAGTACGACCCTGGGTCTTATTGCCGGGGTATTAAAACCGACGAAGGGTGAAGTGATCGTCAAAAAACGGGTTTCGCCTTTGCTGGAGTTGGGTGCGGGATTTCATCACGATCTTACGGGTAAGGAAAATATTTATCTCAATGGCATCTTAATGGGCATGACGCGGAAAGAAGTGGAATGTAAAATTGATGAAATCATCGATTTTTCAGAGTTAGGTGATTTTATTGAGCAGCCGCTGAGAATTTATTCCAGCGGGATGCTGGCGAGATTGGGTTTTTCCGTAGTCGCCTGTCTTGATCCGGAAATTTTATTAATCGATGAAATTCTTTCGGTAGGGGATGTGGAGTTTCAGAAAAAATGTATTAACCGTATCATGGCGTTTAGAGAAAAAGGAGTGACCATTGTGTTTGTGTCCCATGATTTAGGTCAAGTTGAAAAAATTTGTGATCGTGTTGCCTGGGTTGATAATCATCGTATAAAAATCGGCGGTATTCCCGGTGATGTTATCAAAGCCTATCTGGAAGCTAATGCGGCTCAGGCAGGCTAGAAGAGGCTATTCATGAGGCAGGCACAGCCCAAAGTAAGCATCATCATTCCTTGTCATAATGACGGGAAATACCTGGAAGAAGCCGTTGCTTCGGCACGGGGCCAGACGTATTCCAATTGTGAAGTGATTATTGTCAATGACGGTTCGACGGATGCTGCGACCAATCAGTTGCTCGATTACTTTTCGAAGTCCAAGATTCGGGTAATACGCATTCCCCACAGCGGCCCGGCAGCGGCCCGGAATGCCGGGATTGAAAAAGCCAAGGGTAAATACATTTTGCCGCTGGATGCAGATGATAAGCTGGGGAAGCGGTATGTGGAAACAGCGGTTAAGGTGATGGAAGCGGATCAGCGGACCAGGATTGTGTACTGCCGTGCGCACTATTTCGGGGAACGGTCCGGGGAAATGGTCCTGCCGGAGTATTCTTTGGAAAATATTTTTTTAGACAATATGATTTTTGTGTCAGCCCTTTTCCGGAAAAGCACTTGGAAAAATGTCGGCGGTTTCAACCCGGCCATGCGGGAGGGTATGGAGGATTACGATTTTTGGCTCTCCCTGATTGAAAAAGAAAATTGTGTTGTTCACCGGATCAACAAAATATTGTTTTATTGCCGGGTGCGTGATGATTCGCGAACCGCGCGTTTGAAAGCCGGCGGGAAGCTGTCGGAAGTGTATACGCAAATTTTTTATAATCATCGTGATTTGTTTTTGCGGGATAATAATATGCGGCTGTACATCAACCATCGCCAGAAATTGAAGCAACAAATCAATGTTTATGGCGAGATATTGCGTGATTCGCCCGCTATGAAAATTGAACTGCGATTGTTGAAGCGGCCGATTCTAAAAAAAATCTATTATTTTATTTTTGCGATTATCGAGGGAATTTTTAAAAAACTGGAGAGGACACCAAGGGATAAACATGATTTATAGTACGATTGTATGTGCCAATTATTTGCCGCGCGCCAAAGTACTGGCAGCGTCTATTAAACAGCATGACCCCAAGGCGAAATTTTGCCTGTGTATCGTGGAAAAGGAGATGCCGGAAGGTGTTGGTAATTATCCGCATTTTGACAGGGTGGTGCTGGCAAAGGACCTGGGGTTTGGGTATTTTAACCGCTTCATCATTAAGCATGAATTGGTCGAGGGTGCGACCGCAGTTAAAGCGCAATGGATGAAATATCTGTTTGCGACATTTAAAACTGAAACGAATAGTGTTTATTTGGACCCTGATATTATGCTCTATAGCCCCTTGCCGGAATTGAGATTCCTGTTGGTCCGGCATGCCATTGTCTTGACGCCCCATTTGTTGACACCGGGAAATCTGGAAATGGAAATGAGCTGTATGAACCATGGGATTTATAATTTGGGGTTCTTGGCACTGCGGCGTTCACCTGAGGCAAAACGTTTTCTCAACTGGTGGCATGACCGGATTTGTCATGCCTGTTATATTGATAAGGAGCGGGGGATTTTTACGGACCAGAAATGGGTCGATCTGGCACCGACGTTATTTGATGTGCATCTTTTAAAACATCCCGGATACAATATTGCAATTTGGAATATATCCGGCCGGCATTTGAAAATTGAAAAGAAACGTTTGACGGTCAACGGTCATCCGGTGCGGTTTATTCATTTTTCCGATATTGGTAAAAAGATATTTGATTGGGCAATTGAAAACTGGGGTCAGGCAAGTCTGGGTGTGATGAAAAAATTGAGCAGTGCCTATAGGGATAAGCTGGAAGAAAATCGTAATACACAGCTCATACCATGGAGCTATGATTATCTGGACAACGGTGAGACCGTTACGCGCGAAATTCGGGTCATCTTTCGAAATGAGGGCATCATGCCTGAAGCGGATCCTTATCGCCTGACTATGAAAAGACTGAACAAATTATGGCTGTTACGAAAACGGTTGAAATATAAAGCCATACGGATTATGAATAAAGTTCTGCGTAAATTGGATATGCATATCTAGTTTGTAAGTATGCTGCCGGTAGTGATTTAAAAAAATGTAATAAAAAAATCTTACTGGTTGTCTAACCAATAGTTGAACAAAATACGGGAGGGAAGCGATGCGAAAAAGTCTGGGCCTGTTGATCCTGTTTTTGGTGTTTTCGAGTCAAATTGCGTTGGCGGAAGTGCTGGTTTTGGTTAATGATTACTATATTGATCAAGTCACCATTTTGCAAAATGATCAGGGCGTTATCCGGTATGAGCGGCGGGACAATGAATATCTGATTGATTCCGGGATGATCGCCAAGGTCACGACGGTTGTTCCGGCCGGATTGACTGCCATTGCACCGGAAGCGGTTGCCATGACCCCGGCACCGGATGTTTCCGAGGATGGGATGACAGCGTCTGAAGAATTGTCCATGGATACGAACCCTGAGGAAGAACCCACGGAGACGATGGATGTGAAGGAGCCTGCCAAGCTTCCGGTCTCTGAGGAAGTTACTCCGGGCATAGCCGGCAATGCGGCCGAAGTCCCCAAACTGGAGAAAATCAAGAAACAATCTTTTACCCTTGGGTTTCTCAATGGCGGAGGTTCCCTGGTGGGGCTGGATTATCAGGCATTGTTGGGCAGCTCGAATGTGGCGCTCCAGATTGGTGCCGGCTTTATCGGATGGGACATTGGGGTGAATTATTATTTTGAACCGGATATGCACAGCGAATATCTATCGTTTGCCTACTGGAGCCAGGGCGGAGGAGATCGTTATGTCAAGTATTTGGGTGTGACGTATGGCTTCAAAGCGTTTGGCTGGCTCAACGGCCAGATTGGTCTGGGCTATACACTGGAAGTCAGCGAGGGTATGGCGGAAGCACTGGAAGATGCAGGCGCAGCGGAAATGCCTGATGTCTTGCTTTTATATAGTATTGGTGTTTATTTTTAAAACGAGGAAGCATGGCAAGGTGGGTTTATGGAAGCGGATAAAGGAAAACAAAAGCGTAAACAGGAAATTCTAAAGAGCATGCAGTCGTGTGCTCAATGTGACGCTATTTCAGAACCCATTGTACGAACCATTCATCAGACTCAACTGATTATTCAATTGGATAATATCGTGACCCTTACCACTACTGTGGTGGTTAATGCTGCTCAGCCCCGACTCACCGGCGGTGCAGGTGTGGATGGCGCCATTCATGGACACGGCGGACCGGTTATTTTGGAAGAATGCCTTGAGATTATTGGAAAAATCGGGAGGCTGGAAACCGGCAAGGCGGTGATCACCAGCGGTGGGAATTTACCTGCCAACTATGTCATCCATACCGTAGGACCCATCTGGCATGGCGGGAACAAATATGAACCGGAACTGCTCGCCTCAGCTTACCGTGAAAGTCTGCGGCTGGCAGATCAACACCAGCTGACATCCATCGGGTTTCCTTCCATCTCCACCGGTGCCTACGGTTATCCAATCATTGATGCTGCCCAAATCGCGCTTAAGACAGTCATCGACTATCTCACCTTGGAAAACACCGGACTTGAGAAAGTCCAATTCGCCATTTTCTCGCCCGGAGACCTGGGGGCGTATCGTTGGGCACTGGGTAAACTCGAGGATAATCTGTAAGCCGCGTTATCTTTTTGATATCAGAATTCAACAGAATATGAGAGGATTCAGCGTACGATCTAAATAGCGGATCACTTTCCAGGGGAGAGCAAAGCATCCTCAATCTTTGTGTCGGCAATCACCATCCCAACATTTTTAAATTTAGGAGCATTGATTATGAAATTGCATGTTGATCATTTACCCGTTGAAATCACAGAAACGGAATTGTTGAAATTATTTCAAGACTATGGCGAGTTAACATCAGTGGTGGTTGTCCGGAATAAAAAAACCGGGATATCGAAAGGATATGGCTTTGTTGAAATGCCTGCGCGTACGCAAGCCGAGGCGGCTATTGCAGGGTTGCATGAAAAAAAGCTGGACGAAAATATCCTGGTGGTTGCTGAAGCGCTGCCTACGACCAAAGCGGCGGCTGCAAAGAAAAAGAAACCTGCGGGTGAAAAAAAACGTACGACACTGACACCTGTTAAGAGCGGGAAAAAAGTGAAGCTTAAAACGAAAGAAAAACCCAGGATGAATAAAAAAAATAAGACTGATTATTTTGAACCTGAAGATATTATATCCAAGGAGCCTCGTACGAAGGGCCGCTCATTCCAGCATAAGCAAGATGGTGATCAGCGATCTATCGACCGATCGCGCAGCAGTGACAGTCAATCAACCGGTAAATACCACAGCGCGGATAATCGGGCAACCGGTCGATATCGCGGCAATACCAATCGTCCGGCGGGTGGATATCGTGATAAAGAAAGCCGTTCCGCAGACGGTGGCGGAAATCGACTTAGTGCGAATAAGAGTCGCCCTGTCGGTGGAGACTATCGTGGCAGCACAAGCCGTCCTGCAGCCGGTGGCGGATACCGCAGCAATGCCAGCCGTCCTGCAGCTGGTGGCGGATACCGCAGCAATGCCGGCCGTCCTGCAGCCGGTGGCGGATACCGTGACAATGCCAGCCGTCCTGTAGCCGGTGGCGGATATCGTGACAATGCCAGCCGTCCTGCAGCCGGTGGCGGATACCGCGGCAGCGCCAGCCGTCCCGCAGCTGGTGGCGGATACCGCAGCAATGCCAGCCGTCCTGCAGCCGGTGGCGGATACCGTGACAATGCCAGCCGTCCT